>URAG01000019.1 GCA_900545755.1 uncultured Cloacibacillus sp.
GGTTCCGCTGCTTATATTGCTTGAACCGTACCGCATGAGACGGGTCTTCGCCTTCCTCGACCCGTGGGAGGACCCGCTCAACAGGGGATTCCAGGCGATTCAGGGGCTTATCGCGTTCGCGAACGGAGGAACATGGGGTGCGGGGCTCGGGCATGGATTTCAGAAGCTGAACTATCTTCCCGCAGCATATACGGACTTCATATTCGCGGCGATAGGCGAAGAGCTCGGCTTCGCAGGCACAGCCTGCGTGCTCGCGCTCTTCGGCTTCTGGATGCTGCAGGCGCGCGCGACATATTTCCGTACGCGCGACGATTTCAAGGCCTCGCTCACGTGGGGAATATCTCTAACGATTCTACTGCCGCTCGTCATTAACGTCGCGGGCGTCACTAAGATGATACCGCTGACTGGAATGGCGCTGCCTTTCATCAGCTACGGCGGAACGTCGCTCGTCACGATGTGGGCGCGCGTCGGGCTGATACTGCGGCTTGAAAAGGACAGTTATTTGGAGGATGAGGATGATGACCGCAGAATTGCAGCGGCCTAAAAAGATAATTCTCGCTGCGGGAGGAACGGGCGGCCATATATGGCCGGCGCTCTCATTCGGCGCTTGGATAAATAAAAATCATCCTGAGTGCGCAGTGCGCTATGTCTGCGGCTCGCGTCCGCTTGAACGCGAGATTTACGCCGCGGCGCATACGGAGCCAGTGGTGTTGCCCGCCGACGGCTCTCCGCTCGCCGGACGCGGCCTCGGCCAGAAGGCGGCGCGGCTACGCGCGTTGTTTGCGTCTTACGGCAAGGCGTCGGCGCTGGTGAAGGACTTTGCGCCTGATGCGGCGCTTGTCTTCGGCGGCTATCTTTCACTGCCGGTGATAATGGCGTGCCGCCGCGCCGGCGTGCGCTGCGCGTTGCAGGAGCAGAACGCGCGCGCAGGCAAAGTCACGCGCCTCGCGTCGAAACTTGGAATGGAAATTTACAGCGGTTGGAGCGAATGCGCACCTCTGCCGAAAAAGAAATTCATCCGCACCGGCGTCCCGGTGCGTGATTTTGCGCTTCCCGCGCGCGGCGAAGCGTGGAAAAATTTAGAGCTTGAGGGCGAAGTCCCCGACGGCCCTATCGTTGTAGCGATGACTGGATCGCTCGGCAGCCGCTCCGTGAGGGACGAGCTGTGCCAAGCAGCGGGGGAGGAGCCCTTCAAGGGTTGGAACTTTGTATTCGCCGCAGTTGCGGACCAGCTTGAGCGTCCCTCGCAGAACGTTTGGCTGCTTCCCAAGGTCTGGGACGCGGCGAAGCTTTACGGCCTCGCGGATATGCTCGTGCTGCGCGCCGGGGGGTCGACGCTGACGGAAGCCGCGGTGCTCGGCCTTCCGGCACTTGTCGTGCCGTGGATGCAGGCGGCGGACAACCACCAGTTTTACAACGCGCTCGCCTTCGCGGGCGAAAACGAAGGAATGATATGGACGGAGAACGATGGGCATGAGGCGCTCGTTTCGTCGCTCCTGAGATTGAACGGGATAAAAGGGAAAAATCGTAAAAAGGCGGGAGATTTGAGTGGGCGCGGAGGGGCGATCTGCGAGAATCTGTGGAGCTTGCTCTTTCCCGCCGTGTAGGCGAAGGGAGAACTGCGCTGAAATGGAGAATAGGGACGTCAACCTTAAAAATAAAAGCATCCATCTTATGGGCATAGGCGGCGCGGGCATGAGCGGCCTCGCACTGCTGCTTGACCAGATAGGCTGCAAAGTCTCGGGCTGCGACGCCGTGAAGACCTCGTATATAAAACATCTCGAAGAACGTAACATTCCGGTAATTATAGGACACGAAGCGAAGCACATAGACGAGTTCATGCCGAACATCCTAGTCTACTCAAGCGCGATACCGAACGACCATCCTGAGATACTCAAGGCGTGGCAGCAGGGGATACAGGTCTCGCGCCGCGCCGAGGTGCTCAGCCAGATATTCAACGTCCGCCGCGGCGTCGGCGTCGCGGGGACGCACGGCAAAACGACGACGTCGTCGATGATTTCGCTCATCGCCGAAGAGGCGGGGGCCGACCCTACGATAGCGATAGGCGGCGACGTGCTCCAGATAGGGACGAACGCGAAGCTCGGGCAGAGTGACTATATGGTTGCCGAGCTGGACGAAAGCGACCGTTCGTTCGTGTACTTCCATCCCGAAATTTCCGTCATCACGAACATAGACTGGGACCATCGCGACCACTACATGACATTCAAGTCGGTGACGGACGCCTTCGCGGAATTTCTCTCAAATTCTAAGCGCGAGGGGAAAATCATCATGTGCATGGAGGACGGAGGCATCCGTCGCCTGCGCGAAGAATATGCTGTAAACGGCGTGATAGAGACCTACGGCTGGGGGCGCACGTGGAACTGGGGGGCGGCCGAGGTCAGCCACCACGAGGGCGGCGGCGTCGCCTACAGGCTCTTCCACGACGGAAAAGACCTCGGCCGCGTCGAGCTCTCCGTCTCCGGCGAGCACAACGTGCTGAACTCGCTCGCGGCATACGCCGCGTCGCACGAGATGGGCATTGAGCACGAGGCCATACTCAAGGGGCTGAAAAGCTTCCGCGGCGCGAAGCGCCGCCTCCAGAAGATGGGCGAGGTCAACGACATATTGATCTACGACGACTATGGCCACCACCCGAACGAGATTTCAGCGACGCTCTCCACAGTGCGCCGGATATTCCCCGACCGCCGCATCGTAGCTGTCTTCCAGCCGCACCGCTTCAGCCGCACCGCGGCGCTCTACAGGGAGTTCGCCGAGGCGCTTTCCCTTGCCGACAGAGCCTTCATACTGCCTGTATACGGCTCGGATGAACGCCCGATAGAGGGCGTCTCGTCACAGCTCATTTTCGACGCGGCCTCCGACGACATGCGCTCGCATTACGAGCTTTCTGGCAACTTCGACGACCTCATCACTTCCGTCTGCAAGGCCGCTCGCTCCGGAGACATTATACTGACCATAGGCGCCGGTTCTGTCGGCACGCTCGGCCAGAAAATCGCTGAGAAGCTTGGGGAGATGTCGGCCTGATATGGCGGGCTGCGAAATCTTTAAAAATTTCTCTCTAAGGGAGTTCAACACCTGGGGCAGCGGCGGGTGCTGCCTCTGGCTCGCCGCGCCGCGCTCGGCTGACGAGGCAGTCGCTTTCGTACGTTCCGGCATGGCGTCTGGCGACGCCGTCTACGTCCTCGGCGGCGGGTCGAACGTCCTCGTCCAGGACGGGCTGCTTGAAGCCGGCGTCATATCATGCGCACGCATGATCGGCATAAAATTGACCGAAAAGCGCGATGGCGCCGAAGCGGAAATAGAGGCTGGCTATCCGGTTAAAAAACTGCTCGCGCTCGCCGTTGAAAAAAATCTCGGCGGCCTTGAATTCCTCACCGGAATCCCCGGCACCGTAGGCGGCGCGCTCTGCGGCAACGCTGGGGCCGGAGGCGTCAGCTTCGCGCCGCTCGTCGAAAAAATCGAAACGATCTCCCAAAAGGGGGAAGTCCGTCTATGGGACTCCAGTGAGCTCCGTTGGAGCTACCGCGCCTCGCCGTGGGGAAGCGAAAGCCCGTTCATGATAACGCGCGCCTTCATGCGCGTCCCGTTTTCATTGAAAGATAATATTATTAAAAATATAAGACATTATTCGTCGCTCAAGAAGGGACAGCCGATAGGTGCGAAGACTGCTGGCTGCGTTTTTAAAAATCCGCCGCAGGCCCCGGCGGGGCTGCTTCTAGACAAATGCGGCTGCAAGGGGCTCGCTCTGGGCGGAGCCGTAGTCTCGCAGCATCACGCGAATTTTATCGAGAACCGCGGCAGCGCTTCGTCGTCTGAAATTTTCAGCCTCGCGGAGAAGTGCCGCGCGCGCGTCTTCGGCGAGTTTGGGATAAAATTGGAATATGAAATCAAATTCTTTGGGGCGTTTTAAGCGCAGGAGGAAATTCAAAAAATTTCTGATAATCCTCTGCGCGCTCGCCGCAGGGCTGCTCGCCGCCGCTGAGGCGCGCTTTGCGGTCTCTCGCGTCAGCATCATAGAACAGCAACCGTCCGGCGCCCTGCCGCAATATGTGCTTTGGGGGACTATACCGTCTGAACGAGAGCGCTTCTGGCCGTCGTTCTGGCTGCACCGCAAAGAATACAAGAATTTGATCGAGGCTTATTATCCCGTAGAGATCGACGTCTCGCTTACCGGCTGGGGCAGATTTATCGTAAGCGTGCGCCCGCTCGTCCCTGTCTACCGCGTATATTGGGGCGGGCGCTTCTGGTATCTCTCTGCCGAAGGCAAATTTTGGCTGTCTTCGCTCGCGGAGAATCGGATCATCGACGGCGGCGGAGCGGATAAGCGTCCAGTTCTTTCGTGGGGGGCTGACCGCGCCACGCCGATAGACATGGCGGCATCCGAAGGCAACATCTTCCGATCAAGCCTTCCTCTCCCACTTATCTCGCGCTGGTACGCGCAGATCAACGCGCTGAAGCTTGCGCCATACGTTAAATACGTGCAGGCGGGCGCGAAGGAGGGAACGCCGGTCGTGCGCCTTATCCTCTATCGCCCCGGAACAAAGGAAAACGGCGCTCAGCTGCTGCTGCCGGACGACGCGGAGCGGTGGGCCGAAGCTGTGCTTGCTGTGAGGAAACTTTATGGCGCGCTTGAAAATATGCCGCCTGACATCTTCATCGACTGCACTTATAAGGATAAAATACTTCTGCGCAATACAGGAGCGGGCGAAAAGGAGGAAAAGAAGGCCGAAAGCGCAAAAAATAAAAAACAAAGTCCTTGACTTTACTCCAAGGGCGCGGACGTATTTATATAAAAAGGGTTATAAGGTAGAATAGACGTGAGATCATATCCCTAGAGAGAGGGGTTTTAATTTGTTTAAGAAAACTTCAAGCTACCGTCATGATATAGAACCGGATCTGCTCGTCGGCCTCGACCTCGGGACAAGTAAGGTGACTGTCGTCGTAGCGGAGCGCGGCACGGAGGGAGACGAAGCGCAGATAATCGGCGTCGGCCAGGCGCCGTCGAACGGCATCCGAAAGGGGCTCATCGTAAACCTCGATCAGGCTGTTAAATCCGTGCGCCAAGCCGTCAGCGACGCCCAGAATATGGTAGGGCAGGACATCGGCGAAGTCACCGTCGCATTCGGAGGCGGCGAGGTGACGAGCGTCCGCTCTAAGGGCATGGTCTCGCTTGGGCGCACTCCACGCCCCGTAATGCGCCTCGACATAGAGCGCGTCATAGACGCCGCGCAGGCCGACGTCGTCGTGCCGGCGAACCAGACGATACTGCACACGATACCGGTCGAGTATTCGCTCGACGGCAACGTCGGTATAGACGACCCGCTCGGCATGAACGCTATGCGCCTCGACATCGAGGTGCAGTCGATAATCGTGCCGACCGCGACGATACAGAACGTCATGAACTGCGTCAGCCGCGCTGGGCTCGACGTGAACGGCCTCGTAATAAAGCCGCTTGCCGCCGCGCTTGGGGTGCTTACGCCGGAGGATGCGCTCGCAGGAGCCGCGGTCGTCGATATCGGAGGCGGCACGACTGGAGTTGCTGTGTTCGCCGACGGGCGGCCGAAACACCTAGGCCTTATCCCTGTCGGCGGCGATCACATAACGAACGACCTCGGCAACGTTATGCGCCTGCCGCTCAACAAGGCTGAGGAGCTCAAACGCACTGTCTCTCTGCGCCCAGACTTCGCGCCAGATGAGACGATAAGCTTTACACACAGCTCGCGCGAGTTCGACATATCCAAAGCCGATCTCTACGACATAGTCCGCTGCCGTCTAGAGGAGCTTGCCGACGAGCTCATAAAGCCGCAGATAAAGGCGTCGCGCGTCACGCTGCTGCCTGGCGGCATGTTACTCACAGGCGGCGTCTCGAAGACTGAGGGCATCGACGAATTTATGCTCGACGTGATGGACCTTCCAGCGAGAATAGCTGTTCCGGTCGACGCAAACCGTATGCCTCCCGGACGCAATACGCAGGAATATTCGTCTGCCGCCGGCATAATCAAATATATTCTGACGCGGGAGCGCGACCCGTTCCGCTATCTCGACAACCCCTCGATAGGAGTTGGCAAGGCGGAAGCGCCTAAGATGCAGGCTTACGTACCGCCGGTCGGCGACGGTCCGCAGACAGGCCAAAAGGAAAAGAAAGACGGCGGCTTCAACCCTCTGAAGTCGATAGGCGATATGTTCAAGGATCTCTTTTAGAGGCTTTTTGTGCGGAGGTTTGAATAATGGATTCAATGTCCGAAATTTTTCAGCTCGATAAATCGAATTTCCCGGCGCGCGAGGTTATCAAGGTAATCGGCGTCGGCGGCGCGGGGAACAACGCGCTGAACCACATCATACGCGGCGGCGTCACCGGCGTTGAGTTTATCGCTGCGAACACCGACATCGCGCACCTTGAGCTCTCAGAGGCTTCCTGCCGCATCATCCTAGGCAAGGAGCTCACCAAAGGGCTCGGCGCTGGCTCGGACCCGGAGATCGGCTGCAAGTCCGCGATGGAATCGCGCGAGGAACTGCGCTCTGTCGTAGAAGGTGCAGACATGGTATTCGTAGCCGCCGGCATGGGCGGCGGCACAGGAACAGGAGCCGCGCCCGTCATCGCGGGAATCGCAAAGGAAGCGGGGGCGCTTGTCGTGGCTGTCGTTACGCTGCCCTTTACCTTTGAAGGGCGGCGCAGGATACGCCAGGCGAACATGGGCATCGAGCAGCTGCGCGACAAGGTGGACGCGCTCATCGTGATACCGAACGACAGGCTTCTCAACGTCACGGATAAGAAAACATCGGTCAACGACGCCTTCAAGATGGCTGACGGCGTGCTCCATCAGGCGGTGCAGGGCGTCACGGACCTTATCAAGCGCCCCGGCCTTGTCAACGTCGACTTCGCCGACGTCAAGACTATTATGTCGAACGCCGGAACCGCGATTATGGGCATAGGCGAAGGCTACGGCGAAAAACGTGCTGCGACGGCGGCCTACAATGCGATCAACAGCCCGCTCATGGACTGTAGGATGAGCGGTGCGAAGGGTATACTCTTCAACATCACCGGCGGAGCGAGCGTCGGCATCCATGAGATAAACGAAGCGATAAGCATCATCACGGAGGCCGCCGACGAGGACGCCTTTATCATCTGGGGCCACGTCTTCGACCCAGAGATGGAAGATGCGATACAGATCACAGTCATCGCAACCGGCTTCGACGACAAGGAGGAGAAGCCAGCGCCGGCTCCGCAGACGCCTACCGCAAGGACGGCTTTCCCGCATAGACAGTCCGCGCAGCAGCAGCGTCCCGCGTCGACCGGAGTGACGACGCAGGGGCTTGACATCGCGGCTGTGAAGAACCTCAACAACTACACTGCTTCGAAAATGGCGGCTGTGCAGCAGCCTAAGGCGCCAGAGTCTGAGAAGCAGCCCGAGCCGCAGCCGAAGAAGGCCGAACAGGTGAAACCCATGGCGCCGCAGCAGCAGGGCGACGAGGATCTCTTCCAGAGAAGCGGTGCGCCGGTCGACCAGTATGACACGCCATCGTTCCTGAGACGGAGGCGCGACTCCTGAAAAAGCAGCGCGCGTCAGTCGCCCGCCCCGTCAAGGTTACAGCATGGCAGAGCTGGGACGAATACAGAAGAGACGAAGAATGGATAAAAGAACTGCCCAAGGGAGGAGATTTGCCTTGGGCTCTCTTTTATCCGGCTGACTATTCTATAGGCGCGGCGAGCCTTGGTTATCAATACGTATTTCAGAAGCTGCGCGAACTCGGCGCAGCGGCCGAGCGCTTCTTCGCCTCGCCTGTGCCTTACCGTTCCGTCGACGCCGACACTATGCTCGAACGCTTTCCTATCGTTACCGCGAGCATTGCGTACGAGTGCGACATACCGGTTTTCTTCAGATGGCTCCATGGTGCGGGCATCCCGCTTTTTCCTGAGGAGCGCGAAGATGGCGGCTTCCCGGTCGTCGGCATGGGCGGCGCTCTGACTTACATCAATCCCCTCGCAGCATCAGGTGTCTGCGACTTCGTAATACTCGGCGACGGCATGGACGTTATAGGCGATGTCGCCGGAGTTCTGCGCCGTTACGGCGGCGGCAGCCGCGCGAAGCTGTGGCGCGAGCTTGCGGAGATCCCGACGGTTTTTGTGCCGCCCGTTCATATGAGAGAATGTCTTGAAAAATCAAATCTGCGTATCGCGCGCGAGCTCTCGCTCGACGGCCCGTATCCGATGCACAGCGTATGGACGACGCAGCGCGGAGCTTTCGGTAAGACGCTGCTGCTTGAACTCCAACGCGGCTGCGCGCGTTCATGCTCGTACTGCACATTGCCGCAGTGCTTCGGGCGTATGCGCTTCCGTAAGTTCGAGACGATAGAGAAGGCGGTAGACGAGATAACGACGCGCTTCGACATTCCGCAGGCCGGCCTCGTCACGCCAGAGGCGGGGGATTACCCGTTCATCGCACCGCTTCTTGCAAAGCTCAGAGAAAAAGAAATCTGCGTCTCTTTCGCGTCGCTGCGCCTTGACAGGCTGACGCCGGATATGGTGGCTGCGACGTCCGAGAGCGGACGGCGCAGCGTTACTGTCGCGCCGGAGACCGGAAGCGACAGCTTGCGCTTCGCTTGCGGCAAGAAGTTCACGAATGACCTCGTAGTCGAAAAGCTTGCGATGGCGCGCGGTCTCGGCATCGACAAGGCGAAGCTCTACTTCATGGTCGGCCTTCCAGGCGAGACAGGAGAGGACGTCTCCGCTATAACGGACTTGTGCCGCCGCATAATAGACGAGACGGGGCTCGCGCTCACGCTCTCCGTCAATCCGTTCGTTCCGAAACCGCGAACGCCGTGGAGCGTGGAAAATTTCGCCGAAATCCGCACAATTAAAGGAAAATATGAGAAAATAAAAAAGGAGATGCGGAGCATAACGAAAAAGACGCCGCAGCTCCGTCTCACCGGAGTCAAGGAGGCGGAGACGGAATTCCGTCTCGCGTGGTACGGATATAAAGAAAGCGCTACCCTCGCCGCCGCCGTTGAAAACGGCGAAACGCGCCTGCCCGAAGGCAACAGGGCTGAAGCGGCGGAGGAGATCGCGAAGTTCATCTAGTAGCGGACGCGTCGCGTCTGCAATCGGTACGGAGGTATTCTCTTCATGGTCACTCGTAGGACTCGCAATTTCAAAGAAAAAAGCACGGCCTCAAACATACTCGGGCGTCTGATAATGCCTGTGGCGGTCATAATGGCGCTCGCGCTCTTTTACTTCAGCATAAAGCTTTTCTTCTTCTCGCCGCCGCGCGAGGAACGCACGCTTCCGAGCACGGTCACCCCTCCGGCGGTCACCGAACCTTACGAAAACGGCGATGATTATGGCGACAATCTGCCGCCGCTTGACGACATGGACGACACCTCGACGATAACGCCGGAGACTCCGCCAGCCGAGCAGAAGCTTGAACCAGCGCCGGCCATTAAACCGGTCGAAAAGCCGAAGCCTGCCGAGACGAAACCAGTCCAGAAGCCTGCGGAGAAGCCGAAGCCCTCGGCAACGCGTCAGCCGGCACAGGCACAGTCCTCCGGGCCGAGATGGGACGTCCAGATAGGCGGCTTCCGCGCGCGTTCCGGCGCTGAGCTAACGGTGAAGCAGGCGCGCGAAAAGGGTTACTCAGCCTATGTGGTAGACGAGAAGCTCGACGGCAAGCCCTTTTACAAGGTGAGGGTACGCGGACACTCAGACAAGAACGAGGCGCGCGCTCTGTCGCAGAAGCTGGCTGCGATGGGATTCCCTGTCTACGTCGTCTCCGTAAAATAGACTGCAAAGCCGGCCTCTTTCCGAGAAACGGAAGCGAAGCCGGCATTCTTTATGTAAAAGCTTACGAAAGGTCGCTGATTCAATGGCGGGTTTTGTAAAAGAGGTCGCGCCGCGTGAAGCCGCGCTCGACGAAATAGAAAAACATCTTGCTTTTCCATGGAATTATAAAAAAACAGAAGCGACGCTTGACGGAGCCGCGGGGCGCCGCTGTGCTGAGGCGGTGATGAGCCCTGCGCCGTATCCGCCCTTCAGCCGCAGCCTGCGCGACGGCTACGCGGTGAACCACCTGGACGCTGCGGGCGCGACGCCTGGGACGCCACTATTTCTGTCAAAGAAGGGCGAGGTGCGCATGGGTGAAGCGCCTGACTTCAGGCTCTCGTTGAGCGAAGCTTGTCCGATTCCGACCGGGGGGATGCTGCCGGAGGGAGCCGACTCTGTCGTTATGCTCGAAGACACCTCCGAGGCTGGAGGTTGGGTAGAGATACGGCGCGGCGTGCAGGCCGGAGAGAACGTTATCGGCAGAGGCGAAGAGGTTGGCGAGGGCGAGAAGCTCATTCCCGCCGGAGGCCTTATAGATTTTCGGACGATAAGCGTGCTTGCTGCAATAGGCCGTGCAAAACTGCCCGTCGCGGATCTGAGAATTTCGATTTTATCGACGGGCGACGAAATAGTGCCAGCGGAGGAGCAGAACCCGCCGCTTGGCGCTGTGCGCGATGTGAACGGATGGAGCGTTAAGACTCTGCTCTCGCGCTTCGGCTTTCCAGCCGTGTATCGGGGGATAGTCTCGGACGACGGCGCGGAGTTCGAGCGCCGTTTCCGCGAAGAGCTCGCCGCCTGCGACGTTCTGATATTGAGCGGCGGTTCGTCGGTGGGCGTGCGCGACCACTGCTCCCGTCTCTTTGAGTCGCTGCCTGAACCTGGGCTGCTCGTGCGCGGAATCAACATCGCGCCTGGGAAGCCGACGCTCGTCGCGGCCGACGCGGCTGCGCGCAAGCTCGCAGTCAGCCTTCCGGGCCATCCGCTCTCATGCTTCACAGTCGGTTTCACCGTGCTAATCCCGCTGCTTCTTCGCCTTATCGGCGCGGAGGAGCGAGAATGCTGGAGGCGGACGCTGATGCCGCTGTCGTGCGACCTTGCGGCGCGCACCGGGCCGGAGGAGTTTTTCCCATGCGCGGTGAACGCGGACGGCACGGTCTCGCCTCTCGCGGCGAAGTCCGGCTACATATCGATACTATCGGACGCGTGCGGTTTCATCAGGATACCTGAGGACCGCGAGACCGCGCGCGCTGGAGAAATTGCGGAGGTATGGCTATGGCGGTAAATTTCCCTGAACACATCACGCTCGCAGAAGCGTGGAAAATTTTAGAGACGAGATTCTCTAAAGATTCGGATAAATTTAAGACGAAAATGGAGATAACTACGGCGCTTGATCACGTCCTCGTTGAGGACATACTCGCGGGGCGCAACGTGCCGCATTACGCGGCCTCGGCGGTAGACGGCTACGCGTTGCGTTCTGCCGACACGGCTGGAGCGTCCGCCGCGACGCCGGCGAAGGTGGAGGCGGGGAAGTGGCAGTGGATGAACACCGGTGCAGCGCTGCCGGAGTGGGCCGACTGCGTGCTGATGGTTGAGGATTCGTCGATGGATGGCGAAACGCTCTCCGTGTTCAAGCCGCTGACGCCCTCTGCGAACGTCCGCCCGCTCGGCGAGGACGTGATGGCGGGGCAGATAATCGCACGCGAGGGAGAGACCGTCTCTCCTGCGCTGATTTCGCTCTTCCTTTGCGCCGGGATAGAAGAAGTCCCCGTCTACGGCGCGCCGAGGACGCTTTTCATCCCGACAGGCGACGAGATAATACCGCGCGAGGAATGGCTCGCGCGCGAACAGCAGCGTTCGGGAACAGTCGCGGAGAGTAATTCTCTATTCATTTCGGCCTCTTTCCGCCGCTGGGGATACTCGATAGACGTCGCGCCTGTTTTGCCGGACAACCTTGAAATACTGAAAGAATACGTCGAGCGTGGCGCGAAGGATTACGACATAGTCCTCGTCGGCGCGGGGTCCGCGAAGGGACGGCGCGACCACACGATAGAAGTTTTCGAGTCGCTCGGCGAAGTGCTGTTCCGCGGCGTGCGCGTAAAGCCCGGCCGCCCCGCTATGGCTGCGGCGATAAACGGCAAGCCTGTGATATGCCTTCCGGGCTTTCCGATGTCCACGGCGGTCACGCTCTGGTCGCTCGTCTATCAGCTCCTGCGCCTGCTCACGGGCCGCGCCGGGGAACAGACGGAAATGATAAAGGAAGCGATAGGTACGCTTGAAAGCCGCCCCGCTAAGCTTCTAGTGCAGCACTCTTCGCCTGCGGGCATAGAGGAGTGGCTGCGCGTCAAAACCGCGCGCGTCGGCGAAAAGCTCTACGCATGGGCGCTGACCTCCGGTGCGAGCGTGCTCTGGGCGCTCGCCGAGTCGGACGCGATCGCCATGCTGCCGCCGTCGGCGCTCGAATGCGAGAAAGAAACCGAGATAAATTTGTGGATGACGCGCAAAGTAGACTATGGCAGGCGCGCGCTCTTCCAGGGCTCCGACGACCCGGCTATACAGCTGCTCGTGACGCCGGTGCGGCGGCGCGGCGCGGATTTCGCCTCGCGCACGGTCGGCAGCATGGGCGGCCTCGCGGCACTCTCGCGCGGAGAATGCCACTTTGCTGCGGCGCATCTGCTCGACGAATCGACGGGAGGCTACAACGACGTCTTCATAGAGCGCTTCGCGAACGGCAGAAAATGGAATCGCGTCCTTGTGTTTTACCGTACGCAGGGAATCATAGTCGCGCGCGGCAATCCGAAAGGAATCCATAATTTCGCGGACCTATGCGAAAAGGACGTTGTATTCTCGAACCGCCAGCCCGGCGCGGGGACGCGCGTGCTCTTCGACCATCTGCTACGGGAGCACGGGAAGCCGGCGGAGGAAATAAAGGGCTATTCGCAGATTTGCACGACGCACATGGAGGCTGCGAACCGCGTCTACACGGGGCTCGCCGACGCGACGCTCGGCATAAAATCAGCCGCCGACGCGCTCGGCCTCGACTTCATCCCGCTGACCGAGGAACCTTACGAGCTCGTCATTCCCGAGGAATATATGGACCACCCCGGCATCACGGCGCTGCTCGACAGCCTGCATGACGCGGAGTGGCGCGCGAAAGTCGAGGCGATGGGAGGTTACAGATGGCCCTAGGCGAACTCGTCGACGGCTTCGGGCGCAGGCTGAACTACGTCCGCATATCGGTGACCGACCGCTGCAACTTCCGCTGCACCTACTGTATGCCGGAGGAGGGCGTCAAGTGCCTCAGCCACAGGGACATACTGCGCTATGAGGACATCGCCTTTCTTTGTAAAATCTTCACGGAGCTCGGCGTAGAGAAATTCCGTTTCACGGGCGGAGAACCGCTTGTGCGCAGGGGGCTGGTGCCTTTTTTGCAGAACCTGCACGCCGAGATGCCGCACATAAAAACCGCCCTCACAACCAACGCCTCGTTGCTTGAGGAATACGCGGAGGGGCTCGCGCAGGCGGGGCTGCATTCGCTTAACATCAGCCTCGACACGCTCGACCCGGAAAAATTCCGCCAAATCACAAGAATCGGTGAGATAAGCCGCGTTTTCAACGGAATCAAAGCCGCGAAGCGCGCTGGGCTTACGAATATAAAACTCAACACAGTGCTCATCCGCGGTTTCAACGACTGCGAAATAGAACGGCTGCTTGAATTTGCGGAGGAGCATGGGCTTCTGCTGCGGCTCATAGAATTCATGCCGCTCGAGGACGACGTGTGGACGAAGGACGCTTTCATAAGCGGCGAGGAAATCCTCTCCATGCTCCCCGGCGGACGCTGGATAAAGGAAAACGGCGGCGGCTCCAACGCCGACGGCCCGGCGCAGTATTTTGTTAACGAGACGACGGGGCGCAGGATCGGCGTCATCGACGCCGTCTCAAACCATTTCTGCAAAAGCTGCAACCGCCTGCGCGTCTCCGCCGAGGGCGGCCTGCGGACCTGCCTATTCAGCGAGATAGAAACGCCGCTGAAGGATATAATAGAACGCAGGGACGCGGATGAGCTGCGCGAAGCGCTGCTCGACGCGGCGCGCTCAAAGCCGCGCTGCTGGAGCGACGTGAAAACGGGGACGCTCCATATGTCAGGAATCGGAGGTTAAAATCATGGGCGAATACACGCATTTCGACGCCGAAGGGCGGCCCACGCTCGTAGACGTAAGCGGCAAGTCCGTCACGAAGCGCACTGCGTGGGCGGAAGGCTGGCTCTATCTGCCCGACGAAATATACAAGACGGTGTCGAACGGAGCCGTCAAAAAGGGCGACCCCTTCTCGATAGCGGAGCTCGGCGGCATAATGGGCGCGAAGCGCACGCCCGACCTGATACCGCTCTGCCACACGATACGGCTCGACAACGTAAAGGTGCGCTGCGAGCTAGACCACGAGAAAAAGGCGCTCAAAATAACATGCGAGGCTTCCGCCTCCGAGGTGACAGGCGTTGAGATGGAGGCCCTAACCGGAGTGTCCGTCGCGGCTCTCACCTTCTACGACATGTGCAAGGGAATAGATAAAGGAATGGTAATCAAGGACATCCGCCTGCTCCGCAAGACCGGAGGCAAGAGCGGAGAATGGAACGCCGGAAGGGGTTACGGAGAATGATGAGAATACTCAGGCTTTATGCGCCGTCGCTGATAGGCGACCACACGCTCTGCTACGTTAGCACCAACAGGGACGGCTGCGTCTGCATCAACGACGTCGAGATACCGGTGCTCTGGGCTCGTGCCGGTGAGCCGCTCGACGGCGAAGAACGCGCAGCGGCGATGACCGTAGTGCTGCCGCCCGAAGCGAAGCTCGGGGAAGGAGACTTCCTCTCCGTCGGTAAATACGGCGCGACACTTCTGCGCTGGCAGGGCGGACGCTTCCGCGTATGCCGCGCCGGATTCCTCGGCGTATCCGAGCCTGCCGAGATATGGCCAGCGATACGCACCGCAGTGCTCACCGTCAGCGACAAGGGCAGCAGAGGAGAGCGCGAGGACACCGCGGGGCCGGAGCTAGAACGGCTCGCCTTCATGCGCGGCTGCGTCACGGAGGATAAAAAAATCGTACCCGACGACCCCGAGGAAATATGCGCCGCCGTGATGGCGTGGGCCGAAGCGGGGATAAACCTCGTCCTAACTACCGGCGGCACCGGCCTCTCGCAGCGCGATAACACGCCAGAGGCGCTCCTTTCGATAGCCGACAAGGTCGTCCCGGGCTTCGGCGAGATGATGAGAGTCGAAACGCTCAAATACACGGGCCGCTCCTTCCTTACGCGCTCCGTCGCCGTAATAACGGGCCGCACGCTCGCCGTAGCCTTCCCAGGAAGCCGCCGCGGCGTAGAGCAGTGCTTTGAGGCCATAGAAGGCGGCCTGCGCCATGCCGTGGAAACGCTTACCGGCGACGCGACTGAGTGTGGCGGACATAAACATTAGCGACAATCGTTAAATTCACTCCAGCGTGCAAACGCCGTGCTCTTTCCAGCTCTGCGTAAAGGTGCGGCGTTTGCGTCCTGTATAAACATAAGCTGATACGCTGATTCAACTTCACAACGAAGTCTATGAAACCCCGCAAACTTTCAGCACTGGACCTCGGATGAGGGTCATCAGAGGCAGAAACGGAATATACGCTAGCTCAAATGCGCATTCAAGGCTGAGCTGCTGTAAATTGGAAAAAGTTGGTATTTGTGCTCGCTTATTTGTCTTTTTTCAATAAAATCTGTTTTCGCAGTGCGCTGATTCGATGTCTTATGCGCGCGCTGCCGCGTCTCCAGCCCGCGTTGCCTTGCGCACGAAACGCAGCTTGGACGGCGCGCGGCAAATCGCTGCGCCCGAGCCATTCCTCGCAGCGCCGCAACAAATAGTTCCGCGCCTCCGACTCGTCGGCCCACCTGCGTTTGCCGAGGTTTTCGAGCGTTTTCCCTATAGTGTGCTTGTCGGCTATGCTGAACCAGTTGCCCGGCGCGTCTTTCAGATAGTGGACGCTGCCGACATGGTGCGAAGCGGTTGCAGATGTGAGCAGCCCTGCGACGAAATCCTGTTCGAACATGCCGATGTTGACGAAGCTGTGGATTGTCTCGCAGTTCTTTTTCACCGTTACGCCGAGCTTTTTCATGTACCCGGCTATATTCCCGCCGCTCCGTCCAGCGCAGCAGTCCGCCGAACCGGTCAACTTCCCTATGCCGTAGGGATTGAAGGCGTAAGCCTCGAAGCCGAAGACATAGCCCGTCATAGCGGCGAGCGTACCGCCGAGGCTGTGTCCCGTGCATACCGCTTCCTTGTCGGAAAATCCGTATTTTTTCTGCATCTCCGCTGCGAAGGCGAGTGCATCGTACATCTGCGGCGGAGGGCCGAAGAGCATCATTCGCGCGTCGGTGAGGATCGTGTCCTTAACCGGTTCGCGGATAAACTCTGTGCCGCGAAAAACGAAAACGTAACCTCTTTCAGAGAGGTCTTTCAGAAGATAGCATTGCAACCCGCTCGCCTTTACGTCGCGGTAGCTCACCAGCCCGTACTTTCCACCGGCCGCGTCCGACGCGAGAAAATGTTCCATCTCCGAAGGCGCTTTGTACGACGCTCCGCAAAGCCTCGCGTATTCCATTATTTTTTCAGTTTCCCGCATAGCGCAGCGTAAAGCCCCTTCTCGTCGTTCTGCAAATAACGCATGCCTGTCTTTCTCCGCGACGTTCGGCAAAATTATAGATTTCTGCACTTTACTTGGTCAAGGCTCCCGAACAAGGCTCCCGAACCGTGCTGTCCATGCTGTACAAAGCGCGGTTAGTAAGATATAATCCCATATACCCCTACCAGGGGTAAGTGTCATGGCTTTTGAAAAGGGGCATAGACGTATGAGAAAGGATCATTTCGACGTTACCGGCATGAGCTGCGCCGCCTGCTCTGCGCGCGTGGAGAAGAGCGTCGCGAAGCTGCCGGGGATAAAAGAGGTTTCCGTAAATTTATTGAAGAACAGCATGACGGTAGAGTATGACGAAGAAACGGCGACTTCGGATGGAATCGTAGGAGCGGTCGTGAATGCGGGCTACGGCGCTACGCTGCGCGCGGAGAAGGCAAACGCGGCGAATGCGAAGGCCGCGCCGTCGCCCGTGGACATAGCGAAGCAGGAGTACGAGAAGATGTGGCGGCGGTTAATGGCCTCGGTCGTCTTCGCCGCGCCGCTTTTCTATATTTCGATGGGGCACATGATGGGGTGGCCGCTTCCGGCGTTTTTCCACGGGACGGAGAACGCTATGATTTTCGCGCTGACTCTATTCCTTCTGACCGTCCCCATCGTTTTCATCAACTTCAAGTTCTTCCGCGTCGGCTTTACGTCGCTAGCCCACGGTGCGCCGAACATGGATTCGCTGATCGCGCTCGGCGCGAGCGCGGCTCTCGTCTATGGAATATACGCGCTCTATAAAATAGCCTTTGGCTTGGGGCACGGGGACCTGGGTATGGTAAGTCAGTTCTCTATGGACCTTTATTTTGAGTCGGCAGGCATGATACTGACTCTGATAACTGTCGGCAAGTTCTTCGAGGCGCGCGCGAAAGGACGCACGTCGGACGCCATCAACAAGCTAATGAACCTTGCGCCTAAGACAGCGGTCGTTGTGCGCGGCGGCGTCGAGGCAGAAGTGCCGGTCGAAGATGTGGAGAAGGGGGAGACGGTCGTCGTGCGCGCGGGGCAGGCGGTGCCTGTAGACGGCGTCCTGACGGAAGGATACGCTGCTATCGACGAGTCTGCGATAACGGGCGAGAGCATCCCGGTTGAGAAGCAGCCGGGCGACAAGCTGATAGGCGCGACGACGGTCAAATCAGGGTATCTTAAAATGCGCGCGACGGGCGTAGGCGACGAAACTGCGCTCGCGCAGATTGTGCGGCTTGTCGACGAGGCTACGAGCTCGAAAGCGCCTATTGCTAAGCTAGCTGACAAAGTGAGCGGAGTTTTCGTCCCGATCGTCATAGCGATAGCGGTTGTTACGGCTGTCGGGTGGCTGACAGCGGGCGCGAGCGTTGAATTCGCGCTTTCCGTTGCCATTGCAGTGCTCGTCATTTCGTGTCCATGCGCGCTCGGTCTCGCTACGCCGACTGCAATCATGGTAGGTACTGGGCGAGGCGCGACGAACGGAATATTAATCAAATCCGCAGAGGCGCTTGAAACTGCGCACGACGTAAAAACGGTGGTCCTCGACAAAACTGGGACGATAACGCGCGGCGAGCCGGCCGTGACGGACGTGCTTCATCGTTCCGACATGAGCGCGGCGGAGTTTTTGACGCTTGCGGCTTCGCTTGAAAAATGCTCTGGACATCCGCTCGGCGAAGCGATTGCGGCGAAAGCGGCAGAAGATCAACTGTTATTGAAACCCGTCACCGATTTTGCACAGGAACCCGGCAAGGGCGTGAGGGGCAAAATCGACGGCACACTCGTCTGCGGCGGCAACAGGAAACTTATGGAAGAGTTCGGCCTATACGGCGGCAGGGAAAAGGAGCTTGAAGAAAAGCTAGCCGACGATGGCAAGACTCCACTATTCTTCGTCCGCGACGGGAAATTTATAGGCATAATAGCTCTCGCCGACATTGTGAAGCCGACAAGCCGCCGTGCTGTAGGCGAGCTGCGCGCAATGGGAATCAAGGTCGTAATGCTGACAGGCGACAACGAACGCACTGCGCGCGCGATACAGCGCGAGGTAGGCGCGGATGAAGTGATCGCCGAGGTTCTGCCGCAGGACAAGGAGAAAGAGATACGCCGCCTCCAAGAGGGTGGGCGGAAGGTCGCAATGGTCGGCGACGGCATAAACGACGCCCCTGCGCTCGCGCGAGCAGACGTCGGAATAGCGATAGGCGCTGGGACGGACGTCGCGATAGAGTCGGCTGGCATAGTGCTTATGCGCAGCGACTTATTGGACGTTGCGGGCGCTATACAGCTTGGCAAGGCGGTCATCCGTAATATAAAAGAAAATCTTTTCTGGGCGTTATTTTATAATACGATATGCATTCCCGTCGCTGCGGGGATTTTTTATCCGTCCTTTGGAATCAAGCTCAGCCCTATGATCGGCGCGCTTGCGATGAGTTTCAGCTCGGTCTTCGTAGTTTCAAACGCGCTGCGGCTGCGCCTCTTCAGGCCGAAATTTGCCGCCGCGGCCGCCGATGAGAGCGGCAGCGGAAATTCAGGAGCGCAGTACAATGTTGCTGTAATCACTGTCAATGACGATACAAACGTTGCAAAAGAGACGAAGGGAGAAAATGTGCAAATGAAGAAGGTTTTACATGTAGAGGGCATGATGTGCCAGATGTGCGTGAAGCATGTGACGCAGGCTCTGAAAAACGTCGCGGGCGTCGAGGCGGTCGAAGTGTCGCTCGAATCTAAAACGGCGGAGGTCACGCTCGGCTCTGATGTCGATGACTCGGTGCTCGTTCAGGCCGTCACCGGCGCAGGATATGAGGTTACTGGCATAGAGGCCGCATGAAAGCCGACAAAGCCGAGGTAAGCCGTAAAATCAAGATAGCGCGCGGCCAGCTGGACGGCATCCTGCGCATGATAGAGGATGACCGTTACTGCGTCGACATCTCATACCAGCTCATCGCGACACAGTCGCTGTTGAAGCGCGCGAACAAGGATATACTACAGGCGCATATAAGGAACTGTGTACGCGAGGCGCTTCAGACCGACGAGCCGAACCCTAAGATAGAAGAGGCGCTCAAACTGCTCGAAAGAATGGCGCAGTAGGCGGTCAGTCAGAAAGACGAACGCGCGCCGCCAGCGGAGGATTACACGGTGGCGCGCGTTTTATGAAAGGTGCCGTTTCGTTCAGCTTTTCGCTGCAAATTTCCTGTTGACAACAAAGTTTTGCGGTGCTAGGATTCTCAGCGTCGGGTCAGCCCCGCGCAGAAGGAGAGTTTTTTGATAATGAAGCAGTTCGCGGCTTATGAATACTTTTGGGGATACTTTTACTTTTTTAGCAACCAAAGCTAAATAAGTGAAGGTGTCTTTTGCTGCGAAACGCTTTTCTCAACACACACTAAATCAAGAGAAATCAAAGCCTGCGGTGAATGTACAACTTCACCGCAGGCTTTTTTATTTGCCGCACAAGGCGCGGAAATTTTTCAGGAGGGATAATGAGATGATAATCATAGTCAAACCGGACGCGAAGGAAGAACGCATCAACGACCTTGTTCACTGGATAGAGGCGCAGGGGCTGCGCACGCATATCTCAAAGGGGGATTACGCGACAGTCGTGGGCGTTATAGGCGACATCAGCAAGCTTGACGACGAGCTGATTGCCGGGCTCGACATCGTAGAGAGCGTTAAGCATGTTTCCGAACCTTTCAAGAACGCGAACAGGAAGTTTCATCCGCTCGATTCCATAATAAAGGTCGGGAAAGACCAGATACCGGTGGGGCACGGCAACTTCGCGATAATCGCCGGCCCATGCTCTGTTGAGAGCGAGGAACAGATTATCTCAGTCGCGAAGAGCGTCAAGGCTTCCGGCGCGACTATGCTGCGCGGCGGTGCTTTCAAGCCGCGCACATCGCCTTACGACTTCCAGGGGCTCAAAGCCGACGGCATCTCGCTTCTGCTCGAAGCTAAAAAGGAGACCGGGCTTCCGATAGTTACTGAAATTATGAATGCGAATCACCTGCCGCTATTCGAGGACGTCGACGTCATCCAAGTAGGCGCGCGCAACATGCAGAACTTCGAGCTGTTGAAGGAGCTTGGCAAAACGCGTAAGCCGATACTCATCAAGCGCGGGCTCGCGAACACGATTAAAGAGCTTCTCATGAGCGCCGAGTACATCATGTCGAACGGTAACGAAAACATAATCCTTTGCGAGCGCGGCATACGCACTTTCGAAACCGCTACGCGCAACACGCTCGACCTAAGCGCCGTCTGCGTGCTGCACGAGCTATCGCATCTGCCTGTAATAGTCGACCCGAGCCACGCGACCGGCGTAGCGCGTTACGTAAAGAGCATGTCGATGGCGGCGGCGGCCTGCGGCGCCGACGGCCTTATAATAGAAGTCCACAACGACCCGCAGCACGCGCTTTGCGACGGCGCGCAGTCGCTGCGTCCCGAGCAGTTCGACGACGTCGTAAAGGCTGTGCGCCGCGTCAGGGCGGCGGCGCTCGCGGAAGATTAGGCCATGGACGGCAAAGCGCGGCTCACCGTCGGAATAGCCGGCCTCGGCCTTATAGGCGGCTCGTTCGCGCGCGCCTACGCGGAAAGCGGCGCGCGCGTGCTCGGGTACGACGCGGACGCCGCCGTCATGCGCGAAGCTGCGGATGCAGGAGCCATAGCAGGCGGGCTGACGCATTGGAACGCAAAAGAATGTGATTTAATCCTCATCGCGTTATATCCCGCCGCAGCGGTAGATTATTTGACAGAAACTGCCCCGTATCTTCGCGGCTGCGCTCTCGTCATGGACTGCTGCGGAGTGAAGCGCGCCGTCTGCGAGGCGGGCTTCGCGCTGGCGAAGGAACATGGTTTCGGATTTCTCGGCGGACATCCGATGGCTGGGATACAGTTTTCGGGTTTTGCCAACAGCCGCGCCGGCATGTTTAAAGGCGCTTCGATGATAATAGTGCCGCCCTCGGACGGCGGCGCTGAGCTCGTCGAAAAGGCGAAGACCATGCTCGCGCCAGCTGGCTTCGGCAGATTCACGGTGACGACGGCGGAGCATCACGACAAGATGATAGCCTTCACGTCGCAGATGTGCCACGTTGTTTCAAACGCCTACGTCAAGAGCCCGCGCGCGCAGGAGCACGTTGGGTACTCGGCTGGAAGCTACGCGGATCTGACGCGCGTCGCTAAGCTCAACCCGTCGATGTGGACGGAGCTCTTTATAGACAACAAAGACTACCTTATAGATGAAATAAATCTTATGGTGAAACATTTGTCCGAATACCGCGAAGCGCTCGAAGCCTCGGACGAACCGCGCCTTGCTGCGCTTCTTGCCGAGGGCGTGGAATGTGAAGAGAGGGCGGGAAGATGAAGGAACGGACTTTAAGTGTGACTCTCCCAGGAAGGGAGTACGACATTACGATAAAGCGCGGCGCGCTCGGCCTGCTTCCCGCGAAGTGCCGCGAGCTGACGCCGAAGGCGGAGCGCGTATTCATCGTGACCGACGAAACCGTCGGCGGGATTTACGGCGCGAGCGCAGCTTCTTCGCTTGAAGAGGCAGGCTATAACGTCCGCCTGCACGCCGTGCCAGCGGGCGAGGAATCGAAATCGCCGGAAAAGCTGGTGGAGCTGTGGAATGCGATGACTGCCTTCGGCTTCACGCGCAGCGACGTCGTGGTCGCGCTTGGCGGCGGAGTAGTCGGGGACCTCGCCGGCTTCGCTGCTGCCACGGTTCTGCGCGGAGTGAATTTCATACAGGTCCCTACGACGCTGCTTGCTCAGGTCGATTCGTCCGTCGGCGGCAAGGTTGGGATAGATTTGAAGGCTGGAAAGAACCTCGCCGGAGCCTTCTGGCAGCCGAAGGGCGTGCTCATCGACCCTGACTGCCTTGAAACGCTGAGCGACGTGACGTTCTCCGACGGCATGGCTGAGGTTATAAAATACGGCTGTATCCGCGACGCGGCGCTCTTCAGCAGACTCGCGGCACTCGGAGGCAGAGAGGGCGTCATGTCTGAAATCGAGGATGTAATCTACACCTGCTGCGACATAAAGCGCGCGCTTGTAATGGAAGACGAGCGCGACACTGGCGCGCGGATGATATTGAACTTCGGGCACACTCTAGGCCACGCTTACGAGCTCGCCGGAGGCTACAAAAAATGGACGCACGGACAGGCCGTCGCGGCCGGCATGATCTCCGCAGCCCGCATCGGAACGGCGCTCGGCATGACGCCGCAAGAGACTGAAGGACAGATACGCCATATTTTAGAACAATATAAACTGCCCGAGAAAATTGAATGCCCGCTTGAAATTATGCGCGAGGCCGTGTCGGTAGATAAAAAAGGTTTGGGCTCGACAATCCAGCTCATTTTACTGAAGAAGCTTGGCGAAGCTGAGATTTTCCCAATAGAGCGCGAGCGGCTGCTTGCCTTTGCGAATGCGGATGCGGAGGGTGGAGAATGAAAATTTTGATAAAGCCGAGACTTCTGTACGGGAGCGTTACGCCTCCGCCGAGCAAAAGCATGGCGCACAGGATGCTGATATGCGCCGCGCTCGCGGATGGAAACTCGGTTATCGCAAATTTGAATTTCTCCGACGACGTGAAGGCGACGCTGAAAGGCCTGCAAAGCATTGGAGCAAAATGGCGGCGCGTCGACGGCGACGTCATCGAGGTCACGGGGACGGCAGGGCGCGGCGCGGACGGCACGAAGCTCTTTGAATGCGGCGAGAGCGGCTCGACGCTGCGATTCTTCATCCCTATCGCGCTCGCCCTATATGGGCACGGGCGCTTCACCGGAATGGGGCGCCTTATGAAACGGCCTCAGGGGCCGTACTTCGACCTTTTTATGGATAAAGGGATAGATTTTTCATACGCTAAGGAGATGCTCGAAGTCTCCGGAAGATTGGCCCCCGGTGAATATTCGCTGCGCGGAGACGTGTCGAGCCAGTTTTTCAGCGGCTTGCTGTTTGCTCTGCCGCTGCTTGCCAGCGACTCAACGCTTGTAGCGTCGACAAGGCTCGAATCTCTTCCATACGTGGATATGACAATAGCCTCGCAGGCTAAAAGCGGAATTAAGATAGGAGGCGGCGGCGGAAACTACACGATACGTGGCGGCCAGGGCTACGCCCCGTTCAGCGGCGCGGTCGAAGCGGACTGGTCGCAGGCGGCTTTCTGGAATATGGCGAATCTGCTAGGCTGCGGCATCAGGGTGAGCGGCATGGACGATGAGTCGATGCAGGGCGACCGAGCCCACGGACTGGCGATAGCCGACACTCTCGCGAATATGGAGATGAAGAACATCGAAATCGACATATCCGACTGTCCAGACCTCCTGCCGCCGGCCGCCGCAGCGGCTGCGCTGCGTGGGAACGATACTGTAGTCTCCTTCCGCAATGCGGCGCGGCTGCGCATGAAGGAAAGCGACCGGCTGTTTACAGTCGCCTCTGTTATAAACGCGCTCGGCGGAAGCGCAGTAGAAGAACCTGACGGCCTCACGATATGCGGGGCCGATACGCTTCGCGGCGGCGTCGAGATATCATGCTGCGGCGACCACCGTATAGCGATGATGGCGGCGATAGCGGCTACGAAGTGTGTGGAGAACGTTATACTTGACGGCGCAGAGTGCGTGAAAAAATCCTACCCAACATTCTGGAGCGACTACAAGCGCCTTGGCGGATACGTTGAAGAACTAGAGGAAGCTTAAATGAGCTCGTATTTTGGCAAAAACATCCATATATCTATATTTGGGCAGTCTCACGCTGAATGCATAGGCGTGACGATTGACGGCCTGCCGGCGGGGGAAGCGGTCGACGAGGGAGCGCTGCGCGCTTTCATGCTGCGCCGCGCGCCAGGTCGCGCAGCAGAATCGACCGCGCGCCGCGAGGCCGACGAACCGCATATAATCTGCGGCCTCTACAACGGTTTTACATGCGGAGCACCGCTGACTGCGGTAATCAAAAACAGCGACACGCGTTCGAAAGACTACGACAGACTGCGCGACCTTCCGCGACCGGGACATGCCGACCTCACTGCGGAAATCAAGTACCGCGGCTTTCAGGACGGACGCGGCGGTGGACATTTTTCTGGCCGCCTTACCGCGCCGCTCTGCATAGCGGGCGGAATATGTGCGCAGATTCTCGCACGGCGCGGGATCGAGATAGGCGCCCACATACTTTCGATAGCCGGTATAAACGACGCGCCTTTCAACGCGCTAAGAGAGGCTAAAGAAACCCTTGACCACGTCAAGGCCGAGCCGTTTCCGGTACTCGACGAGGCTGCTGGGGAGAGGATGCGCGAGGCGATACTAGCGGCGAAGGCCGAGGGCGATTCCGTCGGCGGCGTTGTCGAGTGCATCGTGACGGGGATCCCGGCCGGAGTTGGCTCGCCGATGTTCGGCGGGCTGGAGAGCATGCTTTCAGCTGCGCTATTCGCGATTCCCGCTGTCAAAGGCGTCGAATTCGGATCTGGCTTCAGCGCGGCTCTCATGCGCGGCTCGGAGCACAACGACGAAATCGCTCTCGACGGCGGAAAAATCGTGACGCGAACGAACAACGCCGGCGGCATACTCGGAGGTATAAGCGACGGAATGCCGGTGATTTTCCGCGCCGCCTTCAAGCCCACACCCTCTATACTGAAACCGCAGCGTACGGTCTCGCTTTCGGCGATGAAGGAAGAAGAATTGCAGGTAACCGGACGGCATGACCCATGCGTAGTGCCAAGGGCTGTGCCGGTCGTCGAAGCTGCCGCCGCCATAGTGATTCTGGACGCTTTGCTGGAACGTAGCGCCGATAAAATATGAAATCTTACAAAATTTTTAAGGAGGAAATATAAAATGTCCAAAAAACTTGAGGAACTGCGCGAAAAAATTGACAAAATTGACGAGAAGATCGTCAAGCTCTACCGCGAAAGGATGGAGGTGACGAAGGACGTCGCCGCCTATAAGAAGGACAACGGACTTCCCATCCTTGATGCCGGACGTGAGCGCGCCGTCCTCGCGAAGATAGGGCAGGAGGCCGGAGACGACCTTGCGGATTATGCGCAGTCGGTATACCGCACAATTATGGCGACGACCCGCTCGTATCAGAATTTCTGCAACGGCGTTACGTCTGGAACGTACGACAGCATACGCGCCACGCTAGACTCGACGCCGAAACTCTTCCCGCAGCGCCCGACAGTCGCCTGCCAGGGCATAGAGGGCGCCAATTCGCAGATAGCCTGCGACAGCCTGTTCAAAGCGCCCACCATACTTTACTTCAACACCTTCGAACATGTTTTTAAAGCCGTAGAAAGCGGCATGTGCCAGTACGGGATACTGCCCATAGAAAACAGCACAGCAGGTTCAGTCAACGCTATATACGACCTCATGACGCGCCACAACTTTTACATTGTGCGCGCGGTGCGTCTCAAAGTGACGCACAACTTGCTCGCCAAGCACGGCGTAAAACTTGAAGAAGTGCGGGAAATCCTCTCTCACGGCCAGGCGCTGAGCCAGTGCGCGAATTTCCTCGCTGGGCTCAAGAACGTCAAGGCCACTGTAGTTGAGAACACCGCCGTTGCGGCGCGCACCGTCGCTCAATCAGAGCGCGGAGACCTAGCTGCTCTCTCATCGCGCTTCTGCGCCGAGGAGTACGGCCTCAACGTGCTCAAAGCTAACGTCCAGGATCAGGACAACAATTACACGCGCTTCATCTGCATCTCCAAGAACCTCGAAGTCTATCCAGGCGCTGACCGCACGTCGCTGATGATGACGCTGCCGCACAAGCCCGGCTCGCTTTACAACGTTCTTTCAAAGTTCTATGCGCTCGGCATCAACCTCCGCAAACTTGAAAGCCGCCCGCTGCCGGATCGCGAATTTGAATTCATGTTCTACTTCGACCTCGAATGCTCCGTCTACGCGCCTGAGATGGAGAAGCTCTTCCGCGACCTCGAGTCGGAGAGCGAGCACCTGCGCTACCTCGGAACATATAGCGAGGTCATCTGTTGATGACCGAAGCCGGATACGGCCTTATAGGGGAAAAGCTGGGGCACAGCTTTTCCCCGTATATTCACGGTGAGCTGGGCGGCTACGACTACCGCCTTATTGAGCTCGAGCGCGGCGAGCTAGGACGCTTCCTCAGGCGAGGCGCGTTCCGCGGCCTCAATGTCACAGTCCCGTATAAAAAAGACGTCATTCCATACTGCGCGTGGCTGTCGCCAGAGGCGCTGCGTATCGGCAGCGTCAACACAATAGTCAACGACGGCGGCCTGTTGCGCGGCTACAACACCGACTACTACGGATTCGTCTATATGCTTAAAAAGGCGGGAATAAAAGTACAAGGCAAGAAAACTCTCGTCTTGGGCAGCGGCGGAGCGTCGCTCACCGTACAGACGGCGCTGCGCGACCTCGGTGCAAAGGACGTGACAGTCATATCGCGCAGCGGACAGGACAACTACGGTAATCTCGAACGCCACGCGGACGCTCAGGTGATAGTGAACACGACGCCGGTCGGCATGTACCCGAACGTCGAAGCCGCGCCGCTCTCGCTTGACATATTCGCGCAATGCGAAGCCGTCGCAGACATCATCTATAACCCGTCGCGAACGAAGCTTCTGCTTGACGCAGAAACGCGCGGCATCCCCAGCGCGAACGGCCTACCGATGCTCGTAGCGCAGGCGAAAGCGGCGGCGGAGCTTTTCCTCGGACAAGATATCCCAGACGGACGAATCGACGAAATCACTTCCATTATAGAGAAACGCACGAAAAACATCATTCTTATAGGGATGCCCGGCTGCGGCAAAACGACTGTTGGAAAGCTGCTCGCGCGCTGCCTCGGCAGGGAATTCGCCGACACAGACGAAATTATAGTACGCGAGGGTGGGCGTGCGATACCGGAGATATTTGCGGCGGACGGAGAAGCGGCCTTCCGTGGGCTTGAGCATTCGGTCATCGCGCGCGAGGCGAAGAGATCGTCGCTCGTCATAGCGACAGGCGGCGGCTCGGTGCTGCGAGAGGACAACCGCGAGGTGATGCGCATGAATTCGACCGTCGTCTACATCCGCCGCGATCTAGACAAACTTCCGTCGGCGGGGCGGCCTTTGTCTCTCGCCAATCCGCTCGAAGAGCTTTACCGCCGCCGCGCGCCGCTTTACGAAAAGCTCGCGGAACTCACCGTTGAGAACGGCTCGAGCGCGCGCGAGACGGCTGACGAAATAATAAGGAGGCTCGGATTATGAAAATACTCGTCATCAACGGTCCGAACATCAACATGCTCGGCATAAGGGAGCCGGACATCTACGGGCGCAAAACCTTCGCCGACCTGGAAAACTTCATCCGCGAAAGCGCGCGCGAGTGTGGAGCGGAGGTCGAGCTCTTCCAGTCCAACCACGAAGGCGCGATAGTAGACAAAATACAGGCCGCATACGGCGCGCAGGACGGCATTGTGATAAACCCCGCCGCATACACGCACACGAGCGTCGCGATTCTCGACGCGCTCAAGGCCGTCGCGCTCCCGGCCGTCGAGGTGCATATTTCCGACGTAGACGCGCGCGAGCAGTTCCGCCAGATATCGTACGCCGGCATGGCCTGCGAGAAAAAATTCAGCGGCATGGGCTTCGAAGGCTACCGCGCCGCGATAAAATATCTCGCGGAGAAGTACGGCGGCGGACGCAGAAGTTGACAGACGGCGGCTTTATGCCTATAATTTTCTAGTTTTAGAATACGCTTGGTGCGGGCTTGAAAAGTCCATCGGGCTGCCTGACACACAGCGGAGGAGGTAAACGAAAGAATGTACGCAGTTATTGAGCAGGGCGGAAAGCAGTACAGAGTTTCCGAGGGCGACAAGTTCAAGGTTGAGAAAATCCACGCCGAGGACGGCTCGGTCGTAACCTTCGACAAGGTCATCCTTCTCGGCAAAGACGAAGGCGCGGTAATCGGCGCTCCCTACGTCGAGGGTGCTTCCGTCAGCGCGAAGATAGTCGAGAGCGGAAAGAACGACAAGGTCATCGTTTTCAAGTACCGCAGAAAGAAGAACTACCGCAAATTCCGCGGACACCGCCAGCAGTACACGCTCGTCCAGATCGAGTCCATCAACGGCTAGTTTCTACGCAAAGGGGATAATGAATTATGGCGCATAAAAAAGGACAGGGAAGTTCAACCAACGGCCGCGACAGTCAGCCTAAGTACCTCGGCATCAAGCGCGGCGACGGCTCGTTTGTAAACGCCGGTACGATAATCCTGCGTCAGAGAGGCACGAAGTACCATCCCGGAGAGAACACCGGCCTCGGACGCGACTTTACGATATTTGCGCTCGTGCCCGGCAAAGTCCGTTTCCAGACGAAGGCTGACCGCAAGTACGTAACGATCGAGCAGCAGGAAACGCTCTAATATATCTACCGATTGATTTTGTCATGGGGGCCCTTGCTGGAGCAGGCCCCCTTTTCTGGTATTTTAAGAGGTGAACAGATGAAATTCGTTGACTCTCTGATAATGTCCGTAAAAGCCGGACGCGGCGGCAACGGCTGTATGAGCTTCCTGCGCGAACGCTTCAAGCCCAACGGCGGCCCCGACGGCGGCAACGGCGGACGCGGGGGCAGCGTTATATTCGAAGCTACGCCTAACCTTCAGACGCTCGCCGACCTTGAGTATATGCACCATATCAAGGGCGAGAACGGCGACCACGGAAAGGGCGCGGCACGGAATGGGCGCGCGGGCGAGGATAAGATAATCTACGTACCGTGCGGTACGCTCATCTACGACGCGGAGACCGGCGAAGGCTGCGCCGACCTCGTAGAACCGCACGACCGCTTCGTCGCGGCGCGCGGCGGCAGGGGCGGGCGCGGCAACCGCTATTTTGCGAGTTCGTCGAGAAAAGCGCCGCGCTTCTGCGAGCAGGGGGAACTCGGCGAAGAGGTCAAAATACGCCTTGAACTGCGGCTGATTGCCGACGTAGGCCTCGTAGGACTGCCCAACGTAGGCAAATCGAGCATTCTCGCCGCTATTTCCAACGCGCAGCCGAAGATTGCGAACTATCCCTTCACTACGCTATCACCGAACCTCGGCGTAATAAACACTGGCGACGAGAGGATAGTTATCGCCGACATCCCCGGCCTCATCGAAGGCGCGCACGAGAACAAAGGGCTCGGCCTCGAATTCCTGCGCCACGTCGACAGGACGCGGCTGCTGATACACGTGCTGAGCCTGGAGAGCGGCGACTTCGACACGATTGTCGAAGATTTTGAGGTTGTGCGCGGCGAGATGAAGAAATACGATCCGGCGCTTGACGAACGTCCGTTCTTCGTCGCGGGGAACAAGCTCGATGAAGTGCCGGAGGAGTTCGTGCCGGAGCTGACCACGCAGCTTTCCGAGTATTTCGCAAAAAAGGGAATATCCTTCATGACGCTGAGCGCGTTCACTGAGGATGGAATCCCAGAACTGGTAAAGAGGATTACTAAATTTACCGCAGACCATCCGAGACCGGAGAGCAGCGTAAGGCTCTATGCGCTTGATGAACAGCCCCTCGAAAAGATGCCTAATCGCAAACGCATGAAAATACAGATAATCTCCATGCACGGAGGCGGCTACCGCGTGTTGCACTACAGGCTCGAAAAGGCCGTCGAACGCTACGATTTCAGCCAGGAGGAAAACGTCGCGCGCTTCACGAAGCTGCTTCGCCGCTACAAGGTGGAGGAGCTGCTCGAAGCGGCGGGCGCACAGCCAGGCGATCTCGTGAGCATCGGCTACAAGGATTTCAACTTCTATCCCGACTATTATCCAGAAGAAACCTACGACGAGAAGCCGCAGGCGGAGGCTACTGAATTCGACGACTGCGGCGGCGAGGACGACGATGAATAACGGCGCTGCGGACAACTCCGACGGAAGAAAGATAGGCATAATGGGCGGGACATTCGACCCGATCCATTACGGCCATCTTCTAGCAGCGGACGAGGCGCACGCCGCATTCGGGCTGTCCGAGGTCGTATTTATACCTGCGGGCCATCCGCCGCACAAGGCTGACAAAAAGTTGACCGCGCCCGAAGACCGCTACATAATGACAGAGCTTGCGACGGTTGGCTGCCCCTATTTCAGCGTTTTGCGCGTCGAGATAGACCGGCAGGGCGTCAGCTACACGATAGACACGCTCCGCGCGCTGCGGGCGATGCCGGAATATGCAGGCGCTCATTTTTATTTCATAACAGGGCTTGACGCTGTGCTCGACATAGTGTCGTGGAAAAACCCCGAAGAGATAATGACGATGTGCCAGTTCGTCGCCGTCAGCCGCTATGGCTACACCCATAAGAAAATGGAAGAGCTTCCTGACAGGCTAAGAAAAAAGATAATACCGCTGGAAATCCCCCTGCTCGCCATCTCGAGCACCGAGCTCAGGGAGCGAGTGAGGACCGGCAGGAGCATACGATTCATGGTGCCGCCGGCGGTGGAGCAGTTCATAAGAAAAAAATCACTGTACCGCAACCACACGGAGGAATAAGTCTTGAGGCGTTCGACAGTAAAAACAATAATACTCGCCGTTATGCTAGGATTCGTAGCGGCGGCGGCCGGAGTAGGGGTGCGCCTCTACACGGCATGGAACTCAAAGGGCGAGACGCTGATAGACGCGGCCAAAAAGTCTGCGGAAAACAGCGCCTCCTATGACGCGCTCGAAAGCCAGGGCAAATTCAACATACTGCTCATGGGCGAAGACAACGTCGAAGGCTCGAGACGTTCCGATACGATATTGTTCATAACGGTAGATATAGACGACAAGAATATACGCATACTCTCGCTGCCGCGCGACACGCGCGTCATGATACCTGGCCACGGCACGCAGAAACTCAACCACGCATTTGCCTATGGGGGCCAGGATCTAATGCGCGCGACGGTCTCCAACTATCTCGGCGAGCCGATACTGTACTACGTGATAGTGGACTATGACAGTTTCCCTGCTTTCGTCGATATGCTCGGCGGAGTCGAGATAGACGTGCCGAAACGCATGCGCTACGTCGACCGCGCCGGAGGGCTAGACATCAATATACAGCCCGGCTTACAAACGCTTGACGGAAAAACTGCCCTGCACTTTGTGCGTTTCCGCAAGGATGCGCTTGGCGATATTGGGCGAATACAGCGCCAACAGCAGTTTCTCAAGGCAATGCTCAAAAAAGCCTATGACCCGCGCGTGATAATCCGCCTGCCTGAGCTTGCGGCGCAGGCGATGAAGATATTCAGGACGGATATGTCCACCTCTTTCGCGCTACAGCTCGCTGGGTTCATACAGAACGAAGTCGGGCGTGAAAATATGCTCTTTTCGACACTGCGAGGAACGCCGGCTACGATTGACGGACTCAGCTACTGGATGGGCGACGTGCGCGACGCGAAACGCTTCCTCAACGCGCCTCTTGCAGAGCTTAACGGAGAACAGACGGAGTCTGTGCCTCATGACGCTGATTCGGCAGCCGAATCGCAGGGAGGGGAGAAGAAGGCCGCTGAAAACAAAATCACAGCTGCACAACTCGCGGAGCTTGTGAAGTCAATGCCGGAATCGATAGCGGTGTTGAACGGGACCGGTAAAAGCGGAGTCGCTGGGGAGATATCGACACGCCTACAGAAAATCGGCGTCGACGTTGTGCATACAGGCAACGCAAAACACTTCGACTACCGTTACAGCAATATAGTCTATCCATCCGACGCTCCGGCAAGCGTCAAAGAGACAGCGAAGACGCTTGGCAAACTTCTCGATATCCCGGAAGGGCTCGTCAGGCCAGGACAGCAGGCCTTCTACGCCTCGCTTGTCGCCGGGCACGACTACAACCGGCTTGTAGCGCTGCTCGACGAACTTGTAAAAATAAGCGGAGAACACTAAGTATAATCTAACGACCGAAAAAGGAGATGGAGCCAGGAATGGCGGAAAAGAAAGATTTTTGCGCACCGTATAGGAAGCTTATAGACGCGCTGATCGACAAGCACGCACTTGAAGTGACCGCACATAACCTCAGCGAGGTCTCGGGCTTCGCAGATGTCTTCATTGTGGCTATAGCGCGCTCCGAGCTCCATGGCAGAACGCTCAAGGACACCGCGATGGACGTGCTCGACGAAATGGGCTTCTCATACAGGATAGAGGGGGAGGCCAGCACGAAATGGACGCTGCTCGACGCTGGCAATCTAATCGTGAACATACTGAGCCGCGAAGGACGCGACTTCTACCGTCTCGACTCGCTTTGGGGCGACGCTCCTACCGAAAAATTCTACGACGAGGATGAATAATCATGGACTGCATATTCTGTAAGCTGAAAAACTACGTGCTTGAAAATGAACTGGCATACGCGGTGTTCGACGTGATGCCGGTCAACCCTGGACACCTCCTGATAATCCCGAAACGTCACGTCCAGAATTACTTCGACATAACGCCGGAAGAAGAGCTGGCGATGCACGACCTTCTGCATAAAGGCAAAAAACTTATCGACGAGAAGTATTCGCCCGACGGCTACAACTTCGGCGTCAACTGCAATGAGTGCGCCGGACAGACCGTCATGCACGTTCATATGCATCTTATACCGCGCTACAAAGGAGACACAAAATTCGTGCATGGTGGAGTGCGCGGCGTAATTCCCGAAAAGATGTCCGACCTTAAAAAATAATAAAACATTATCAAAATTATAAGACGCTATGGTCCGACGGCGAAACAGCCGCCGGATTTTTTTGTTTTAAGTAGGCAAATAGGGCCTGCATAATGATCAGAGCTATAATTAGAAAAAATAATCCATCACTAAACGACGACAGGGGAGATACACGATGAAAATAGCTGTATTAGGAATAGGCGGCGTAGGCGGCTTGATCGGCGGAGTCTTGGCAAGAAAAAATGAAGAAACATATTTCATAGCGCGCGGGCAAACGTTGGAAGCAATACGCAGCGGCGGTCTGCATGTAGAATCTGCGCTGTTTGGTGATTTCACTGTCAGGCCGAAAGACGTTTGCGAAACAGCCGGTGATTTCGGCGTTATGGACGCCGTCATAATCTCATGTAAAGGGTACAGCCTCAAAGAAGCCTGCCGCATCGTCTCTCCTATGGTGGGCGATGGAACGCTCGTCGTACCACTGCTTAACGGTGTCAAAATCTCCGACATGATAAAACCGCTGCTTCCTCCATGCCTGCTCGCCGACGGAACCATCCACGTCTTTAGCCATATAGAGGAACCGGGCCATATAGTCCAGAGCTACGGCTCATGCCATGTCATCATAGGCATGAAAGGCGGCGAACGTCCGGAAAAGCTCGAAGAGTTGGCGGAGGCGCTCAACGGTGCGGATATAATGACGAGCGTCAGCGACAATATAC
>URAG01000020.1 GCA_900545755.1 uncultured Cloacibacillus sp.
GCGGAAAACAGTATGCTGGAGACGGCCCACACGCTGGCGGTACGCAGAGGCGCGAAAAAGATCGCGGCTCTGCTTGACGGCAGCTATTCCCCGGATGACGAAGGTTCCCAGGAAGGGCGGCAAAAAATCGCCGCGGGCGGCATGACGCTCCACGAGGCGGTGCGCAAGAGCGACGAAGCTGCGGTGCGCGCTCTGACGGATATGGGCGAGGACGTCAACGCCATCAGCGATCAGGAATCATTCGAGGGGCTTTCTCCGTTGGCTGTGGCCTGCCAGACGTGCGACATTCCGATGGCCTCTCTGCTGTTGGAGCTGGGGGCCGACCCTTCTCAGAAAAATGGGCATGGGGAACAGCCCATCGCCGCGCTGTTCGGCTCTCAGATTATGCTGCACGGGCCGAAAAACCTTTACAAGGACAGGCTCGCGGAGCGGCTGGTGGAGCTCCTGGTACGGCACGGCTTTGACCTGGACAGCAGCCTGAACGATCAGGGGGACTGCCTGCTCGGGATGGCTTGCTCTTCTCAGAACGGAAGGGGCGACGGCAGGGACAGCGTGATCGACATGGTTGTGGAGGAAGCGATACGCCTCGGCGCGGACGTGAACCGGAAAAACAACTTCGGCCAGACGCCGCTGATGCTCTCATGCACAGGCGATTTCCATACTATGGAGGCGGTGCAGACGGCGCTTCTGGAAGCCGGGGCTGACGTGACGCTGCGGGACGCGCAGGGGAGCACGGTGCTGCATTACGCGGCGTACTATGGCGCGCGCGCGGATGCGGCGGCGATGACGGAGCTGATGCTGGACTTCGGGGAGCCGGACGCGAACGCGGTCAACCTGGCCGGAAAGACGGCGATGGATTACGCGGTGGAGCAGGACAACACACCTCTGGTCAAGCTGCTGCTGCCGTACATGGATTAGCGGAAGGGGAAGAGGATCATCATGCCGGTAAGTCTCGACAATATGCTGCTCACAGCCTGCAAGAACGGGCAAAAAGGCGTCGTGCAGGCGTTTTTGAAAAAGGGAGGGCTCCAGCTCGACAAACGCGACGCGCAGGGCGGCACGCCGCTGTACTACGCGAGCGCCAAAGGATCGCGCGACATTGTAAAACTTCTGCTGGACGCGGGGGCCGACGCGTCCGTCGCGGACAATCAAAGCCGCACGGCTCTGCATATGGCCTGCCAGACGGGCAATAAGGACATCATCCGCCTGCTGCGCGACAGCGGCGCGGATTTGAACGGAACGGACCAGGCGGGAAAGACCCCGCTGATCTACGCTGCCCAACACGGGCGAAGCGAGGCGTGCCGCTTTCTGCTGGAACTTGGGGCGGACAAGACGGTGACCGACGAGGACGGACACAACGCATTTGACTACGCCGCGTCGAACGGCATGCGCGACGTCATCGCGCTGCTTGAGGACGAGGGCAAGCAGACGGACCACGCTGGAAACACGACTCTGCACCAGGCCTGCTACCAGAACCAGAGCGAGGTCGTCGAAGCGCTTATCCGCGCGGGCCGTGTGGATTTGGACGCCCCCAACGACGCCGGGGAGACGCCTCTGCTGATGGCGTGTCAGAACCAGAACGTCTATCTGGTGGAAATCCTACTCAAGGCGGGAGCCGACCCCAACAGGAAGCTGCTGAACGGCTTTTCTCCGCTGCACTACGCGGCGGCGGGCGGAAACTACGCCACCGCCAGGACGCTGCTTATGGGCGGCGCGGACGTAAATATCCGCGATATTGACGGCGAAACCCCGCTGATTCTGGCGGCCCGCGAGGGACACAACGATATGACGGCCCTGCTGACCGAAAACGGCGCCGACGTGAACCTGGTGGATAATTCACAGCATAGCGCGCTGCACTACGCCACCGAAAACGGCTTCACGGAGATTGTCGAGCAGCTTTTGACGGCGGGCGCGGAGATGTAGCGTCCTCGTATCCCTGCGCAAGAAGACGTTATTTAACTTCCTTCCGGCCATGCCGCGCGGACGGCGCTTTGACGCTCCACGCGGCCGGCGCCGGAGGATTTTTTTTTGCCCGGTGGCCGCCGCAAGACGCCGTGACGGCGACGCGCGTTGGCCTTACGCGGAATCCTAGCTAAAGCCGATAAGCGGCCCAGTTTAGAAAACTTATGACAGGAACGGGTAGGAACCGAAAATTTCATACAAAGCCGTCTAATCCCGGAGAGCACGCCTCAATGCGGACCCCCCGGGATTTTTTCTTTTTGCGGTTGTATTTTGAGGAATATCCTTCCAGTACAGATAGCCCAACGGCGCGCGACGTGATAGGATATATTGTGGAAGGGGTTGTGTTTATGGCCGAATCCGAGAATAAGAAGGCCTCCGTGCGGAGGCGGCTGAAGAGAAAGCCGGAGCTGACGGTCTGCCCGCTCGGCGGGATGGGGGAGATTGGGAAGAATCTCACCGTTTTCCGCTGCGGCGACGATTTTATAATCGTAGACTGCGGGCTGAAGTTTCCGGAGGAAGATATGCTCGGGATTGATTTTGTCATCCCGGACGTTGAATATCTGATAGAGAATAAGTCGAAGATAAAGGCGATTTTTATAACGCACGGCCACGAGGACCATATCGGCGCGCTTCCTTTCGTGCTGCCTCGGCTCGACGTGCCTGTCTACTGCTCGCGGCTCGCTGGCGGTCTTATCGAGAACAAAATGGTGGACGCGCGGACGGGCTATGCGCCAGATTACCGCTATGTCTGCCCGGGCGACAGGGTGACGGCGGGCTGCTTCGAGGTGGAGTTCGTTCAGCTCTGCCATTCCATTCCCGACGCTTTCGCGCTCGCTATCCACACGCCGCTCGGCGTGATCGTCCACACGGGGGATTTCAAATTCGACCCGACGCCGGCGGACGGCAACAAGCCCGATTACAGCACTCTCGCGCGCCTCGGCGACGAGGGCGTGCTTCTGCTGATGTCCGACTCGACGAACGTCGAGCGTCCCGGCTCTACGCCGTCTGAGAAGGTCATCGGTCAGACCTTCGAGCGCTTCTTCCGTCTCTACAAGGACAGGCGCATCGTAATCGCTACCTTCGCGAGCAATCTCAACAGGACTCAGATGATTTTAGCGACTGCGGCGCGTTTCAACCGCAAGGCCGTGCTCGTTGGGCGCAGCATGATTGCGAACGTCGAGCTTGCGTCTCAGCTCGGCTATCTCGACGTGCCGGATGGCCTCATCGTTTCGGCGCAGGAGGCGGAGCACATGCCGGACAACCACGTCGTAGTGCTGACGACTGGGAGCCAGGGCGAGCCGTTCTCCGGCCTTGTGCTTATGAGCCGCGGCGCGCACCGCCAGGTCAAGCTCGGCGCTAAAGATTTAGTAATCATCTCCGCTAATCCGATTCCAGGCAACGAGAAGCTCGTGAGCCAGACTGTGAACAGGCTCTTCGCCTGCGGCGCGGAGGTCATATACGAGCGTGAGGAGAAGATCCACGTCTCGGGGCACGCTTCGCGCAACGAGCTGATGCTGATGTTCAGCCTGACGCGGCCGAAGTTCTTCGTGCCGTGCCACGGCGAGTACCGCCATCTTGTGCGCCACGCGCAGCTCGCGCGCGAGATGGGCGTCGCTGCTAAGAACGTGTTTATTTTGCAGAACGGCGACCAGCTCCGCTTCAGCGGGCAGCGCGCGGAGATGATAGGCCGCGTGCAGGCGGGGCCGGTGCTTATAGACGGCGTCGTGCTCGGCGAGTTCGAGGGCAGCATCCTGCGCGAGCGGCGCGAGATGGCGGAGAACGGGCTCGTCGTCGTTTCGGTCGTGCTCGACTCTTCGATGAAGCCGGTCGCGCCGGTGCAGATACAGACGCGCGGCAGCGTATATTCGGCGGATGACGGCAGCACCTTCGGCGAGCTGGAGAACGCGGTGCTGACGGCGGTCGCGCAGTTCGCGCGCACGCCTGGCGCGAAGCGCGAAACTCTGCCGACGGAGATACGCAAGCGGATACGCGAGGTTTTCTCGAAGAGCTCGCGCAACTATCCGACGATAATTCCGCTTATAACGTATATTTAAGGCGCGTAAGAATATATAATTCCCGCCGTTCCGCCGCGCGCCCCCGCGTCCGCTCGCGGCGGGGTGCGACATTTGGAAAATTTATAAACATGAGGTAAAAACGTCAGATGAATATGGATACGATAATTCTCGGCCTGGTGCAGGGCTTTACGGAGTTTCTGCCCGTCAGCAGCTCCGGCCATCTCGCGCTCGCGAAGATTTTTTTCGGTATGGAGATGCCGCCGCTCAACTACGACCTTGTGCTGCACGTCTCCACGACGCTCGCGACGGTGATTTTCTTCTTCCCCGATATATGCGCGCTGTTCGTTGAATGGTGCAAAGGCTTCGGCGGCGGCGATGCGCGCTCGAAGCCGGGCTGGAGCGTCGGCTGGGCCGTCGCGCTCGGTACTGTAGTGACGGGGGCCGTCGGCATGGCTATCAAAGATTTCTCCGAGGAGGCGTCGCTCAATTCGCTCGCAGTCGGAATCTGCCTCCTGATAACGGGCGTCATGCTTCTGCTTTCGCGTTACATCAGCGGCGGCGGGGACAAGGTAAAGCTGAAAAACGGCTTCGTCGTCGGCTTGGTCCAGGGTATAGCCGTAATGCCCGGCATCTCGCGCTCCGGCTCCACCATCATAGCGGGGCTTGCGTCGGGGCTCTCGAAGGAGGAGGCTTTCCGTTTTTCGTTCCTTCTATCTATACCGGCGATAATCGGCGCGACGTGCGTCCAGGCCCTTGAGTTCGGCGGCTGGGACAGTTTCGCCTCTACGATGCCCGACGGGTGGCTCGCCGGCGCGGCCTGTTCGTTCGCCAGCGGCCTTCTGTCGCTGTTCCTTTTGAAACGGCTCGTCATCGCCTCCAAGTGGTGGTACTTCGGCGTCTACTGTCTCGCCGTCGGCGGCCTGTCGGTAATTTTGACCTGCATGGGAGGATGGTAATATGGCTCTCGTAAAAAGCGCTTCGATACGCTGGGGCGTGATTTTCCTCTGCATGATACTCGGCACGTGGCTCGGCCTCTTTCTTCAGAGATTTTCCGCCACCACGTCGCTGCTTTTCTCGAACATCGTCGATTTCACGGTGGACGTTCGCGAGATAGATCTGCTGATGCTGCGGCTCGGCTTCCTATTCGCGCTCAAGCTGAATCTCGGGACGCTGATCGGCGCGATAGCGGGGATAGTGATAACAAGATGATGACGAACATAGTACTAGCTTCTGGCAGCCCGAGGCGTAGAGAGCTTCTCGCGGGGCTCGGCTGGCAGTTCCGCGTCGAGCCGTCGCTCATAACGGAGACGAAACCGGAGGGTGAAACGCCCGCGCATCTTGTTAAGCGCCTCGCCTTTGAAAAAGCTTCGGAGGTCGCCGGGCGCTTTCCGGGGAACTGGGTGATAGGCGCGGACACTGTGGTCGCGATAGACGGAATGATTCTCGGCAAGCCGAAGGACGAGGCGGAGGCGGAATCTATGCTCCGCCGCCTCGCGGGAGCGACGCACTCCGTATTCACCGGCGTCGCGCTCATCGCGCCCGACGGGAAGGGTCTGTGCGAGACGGAGGAGACTAAGGTGACTTTCCGCGCGCTCAGCGACGAGGAAATTTCTGCTTACGTAGCCTGCGGCGAGAGCATGGACAAGGCCGGGGCCTACGCGATACAGGGGCGCGGCACGCTGCTCGCCTCGCGCGTCGACGGATGCTATTTCAACGTTGTCGGCCTTCCGCTCTTCCGCCTGAGCTGCATGTTCGCGGCTATGGGCGCGCCGCTTTCAGCGCAATGGGGGAATGAATGATGAAGAGCATCAACAGGCGCAGTCTTTTATACTTCGCGCTCGCCGTCGCGGCGGCGCTGGCGCTTTACGGGCTTTCGGCCCGCTTGTCCGCCGAGAAGGGCGGCAAGACGGCGGCCTTCGTTACCGAGAGCCGCGAAATTTTCTCGCTCGCCTATCAGAGCGGCAAAACGCCGGCGGACGTGTGGCGCGAGATAAACGCGCTCGGCGTCATGGGCGCGGCAGTCTCCGAGTTCACCGGCGACGAGCTCGCGATGTATTCCAACCTTGGAGTGCGCTTCGGCGCGGCGGCTTCGTTCGAAGCGAAGCTTGAGGCCGACGCGGGGCGCGCCGTGCTTTGCTGGGGCAAGAGCTTCCCTTACGCAGCACAGCTGCGCTCTTATCTTGAACGAAAACTTCCGAACGTAAGCTTCGTCGACGGCGCGGGCGGTAAAGTTTACGCGCTTCTGCCCGGCACCGTCGAAGAATTCAAGTCCTCGGCCATCGTACCTGATTTCGCAGCGCTCGAGTTCTGCCGCGCGAACGGCGCGAACGCGCTTTTCCGTCCAGGCCCGTGCACTCCGTCGTCAGGGGCCGACGTTGCGGAAGCCCTTGACTGGCTTGCGACCGAATATCCCCAGATTAAAAACATAATTCCAGCTGGCGCGATTCTCGCCGGTTATCCTGACGTGCGGCCGATAGCCGCTGTTATGAAAGCGAAGGGTATTACGCTCTCTCAGGTAGAATTCGTGCGGCAGATCGGCGTTCCCGCGCTCGCGCGCAATCTCGGCAATCTCGTCGTTCCGATGCACAGCCTTACGAAAGATGAGATAATTTCGCGTAACATCAGCCGTCCGACGATTGTAGACCGCTACGTGCGCGCAGTGCATGAGCGCTCGATACGCCTCGTCATGGTTCATCCGTACGACTTGCAGATGGGCGCGCGGCTCGACATATTTTTGAAGGACTTAAATGATTACAAGAAGGCGCTTGAAGCCCGCGGCTACGCGCTGGGCTGGCCGCAGCCTCTGCCCGTATGGCCCGCGCCTCTCGCGGGGGCCTTTGCCTGCGGAATATGCTTCGTCTTCACGCTGTGGTTCTACGGCTCGCGCTGGAACGGCAGTGAAAAGCTTCCCGTGCCGCCGTATTCTGCGCTCGCGCTATTCGCAGTCTCGGCGGCTCTCGGCGGGGCGCTCTGGTATTCTTCCGCCGCGGCGAGGCTTGCTGGGGGCATATGCGGCGCGCTCGTCGCTACGGAAGCGGCGCTGTGCGCCCTTGAGAGCGCGCACAGCCGCTTGCGCGGCGCGGTGCTCGCGCTGTTGACCGTAATCGCGGGGGGGCTTTCGATAGCCTCGTTCTACGGAACGTCCGCCGCGGCTTTGCGGCTCACGCCGTTCTCAGGGGTCAAACTGACGCTGCTGCTGCCGCTGATACTGATCTTCGCGCACGACATGAAACGGCGCGTACACCCGGAGGGGTTCGTTGAAGTCATGCGCCGCTCGCCGCTTTGGACCGAACTCGCGCTGTTCGGCATCGTGATGCTCGGCGCGCTGGTGATGGCGCTGCGCAGCGGCAACGTCTCGAACGTACCGGGGTGGGAGGTCGCCTTCCGCGATTTCGTCGAGAATATGCTAGTCGTGCGCCCGCGCACGAAGGAGTTCCTGATCGGCTACCCGGCGCTCGTGCTCTATTGGTTCACGGTGCGCAAAGGGCTCATTCCGTATTACCGCGAAGTGCTGCGCCTCGCCGCGGCGCTCGCCTTCTGCTCGGCGGTAAACACATTCTGCCATTTCCATACGCCTCTATATCTGAGCGTTATACGCACGCTCAACGGCTGGTGGCTCGGCCTGTTGATAGGCTTCGTATGCGCGGCTGCGCTTGGCCTCGTCCTGCCTAGGCTTAAGCGCGTGGCGAGCATACGTCTGTAGGAGAAACGTTCAAGGCGTTGAAAAAAGAGTTCGACGTACTTCTTCTCGGGTATTACGGATTCGGCAACCTCGGCGACGAGCTTCTCTGCGAAGCGTCGCTGAGGCTGCTTGCGTCATGCGGCGTGCCGAAAGAGCGCGTCGCGCTGCTTTCCGCAGATCCGCGGGGAAGCGAGGATAAATTCGGCGTCCGCGCTTTCGACCGCTGGAGCCTGCGCGAGATAGGGCGCGCCTGCGCCGTAAGCCGCAGCCTGCTGCTCGGCGGCGGAGGGCTTTTTCAGGATTCGACAAGCGTGCGCTCATGCGTCTACTACTACGCCGCCGTGCGCATCGCGAGGATGCTCGGCCTGAAAGTATGGGTGGAGGGGCAGTCTGTCGGGCCTCTTCGCAAAGGCTTGTCGCGAGCTCTGACGCGGGGCGCTTTAGCCTCGTGCGTCCACGTAGGCGTGCGCGACGAGAGCTCGCGCAAAATCCTCGATTCTATGGGGATCCGAGCCGTCTTTGCCCCTGACCTTGTGACCTCGTTGCCTGTGGCGCGCGCCGTTGGCGGAGGGGACTTCGTGCTATTTAACGCCCGCCCCGGCTACCGCGCGCTCGCGGAGCGCGCCGCGGCGAGCTGCATGAAGCTCGCGGAAAGCCTGCGGCGCAAGGTCGTGGGGGTAGCGCTTTCGCGCGGGGATGAAAAAGAGCTTGAGGCGATCGCTTCGGCAGGATTGGTAAAGCTTTCCGACATCGTCATGATTTCGTCTAAGGAAGAATTTTCCAGCGCTGCGTGCCGCGCTTCTGGCGCCATCGGCATGAGGCTTCATTTTCTTATACTTTCCGCGCTTTCCGGCCTTCCTCTCGCCGGCTGCGCCTATGATCCTAAGGTCGCTGGCCTTTGTATGCGTTATAATATTGCTTTGACAGACGGAGGCGAAACGCCGCTTTCCGCTCCGCCGTCCGCGGAGCTTGTCGCTGAGGATGCCGCGTCTGTCAGAAAAGTTTTTGCGGAAGGACTGCGCGCGGCTTGTGGTGAAATAAATGGATGACAAAAGAATCGAAGAACTGAAAAATATATCAGCCGAGGTGCGCAAGGATGTGCTGCGCATGGTCGGCATGGCGCGCTCCGGACCATACGAAACACCACTCGCGCTAGCGAGCCTGCTTGTATATCTCTACTGGGAGGAGCTCGTGCTTATCCCGTCGGAACCGCAGCGCGAGGATAGGGATCGATTCGTCCTCGGAATGCCGCAGGCCGTCCCCGCTCTCTATGCGGCGCTCGCGCGGCGCGGATTTTTTGAACGCGAACATCTGTGGCACTACAGGCGTCTCGGCGCGATGCTCCAGGCGCTGCCAGACTTCCGCCGCATCCCCGGCTTGGACGCTCCGTGTCTGACGGTACAGCCGTCGATAGCGATGGCTGCGTCGCTTGCGGAGAGTCTTGTCCGCCGCAGTTTCAAGCCTCGCGTCGTATTCCTAGTATCGGGGGCGGCTTTTCACTCCGACGAATTTGCAGTCGAGGCCGCGCGCGTCGCGCGCGAACCCATTCCGAACCTTGTCATGATCGCCGTATCGTACGACGGTTTCTCCGCGGCTCGCTCCGCCTGTTCCGGCTGGGACGCGCGCGAGGCCTCGGCTGAGGATTTCTCTTCGCTTGAGGCTGCATGCGGTTCTTTTGATTTTTCATCGGGCGCGCCGAAGGCTCTCTTCGTGACGGCGCTCGGCGGCTCCGGATTGTCGCTCTTCGGCGCTGAGCCGGCGGACGAAGGGCACTCGCTGAGCCTAGGAGAGCTCGACCAGGCGCTCGAAGAATTGGAGGTTAGATCCAATGAATACAGATAGACAGGTCTCGACCTTCGAGGCCTTCTGCACCATCATAGCGGACTATGCTCGCGTACACGACGATTTCGCTCTGCTGCTCACCGAGGGCGTCCAGGAGTGCGCTGAGATTTCCGCAATTCCTGAAGACAAGATAATAATGAAGGGCGCTCCGGCGCACTCGGCGCTTTTGCGTGCTGCTGGGCTCGCGCTCGCCGGAGCGAAGCCGTGGGTCCTTGGAGGCAGCCTCGAACTCATCGGCGGCAGCTACGCGCACATACGCGAGGCAGTCGCGATGCCGGCGCTGCCTGTGCGCATGGCCGCTGTTGACGGCGGCCTGTCAAGCGCCGGAGACGGCGCGGCGAAGCAGATTTTCTCCGACCTTGCTCTCGCCAGGACGATTCCCGGAATACATCTCTTCGTCCCGTCGGACGCACTGTCGCTCTCCGGCATAATAGAGGAGGGCGGCGCGCCGTTGTATATGCGCCTCGGGCGGACTCCGCTGCCTCAGCTAGAAAACCCGTCGGATGAAATATTCAGGCTTGACGGAGCGCGCATACTGCGCTCTGGCTCAGACGTTACGATATGTGCATGCGGCATCATGGCGAGCCGCGCGCTCCAAGCGGCGGAGCGGCTTGAACGGCAGAATATCAGCGCCGAAGTCATCGACTGCTACTGTCTTAAGCCTTTTCCAGAGCAGGCGTTGCTGTCGTCTGTGCGCCGCACCGGCTGTTGCGTAACTGCAGAGGTTCACGGCGGCATAGGGGGCCTTTTCGGCGCTGTGGCTGAATGCCTCGGGCGTACATATCCGGTACCGCTTCGTTCGGTCTCCGTTCCAGACGAGTTCATCAACAGCGGTACTCCAGACGAGCTGCGCGAGTACTACGGCCTGACGCCGAAGGAGATCGTCGACGCTGCGGCCCAGGCGTGGGCGCTGCGTAGGAGGTGACGGCGTGGATATAAGATTTTCAGGCGTCTCAAAAATTTTCGAGCCGGACATAGTCGCCCTTGAAGACGTCTACCTCGACATAGAAAGCGGAGAATTCGTCTACCTTATAGGCGAAACAGGCTCCGGTAAAACGACTCTGATGCGCTGCATCTTCCGCGAAGTAGTCCCTACGCGCGGCCACATCAGCGTAGGCGGCCACGCGCTGCGCAAGATGGGACGCTTCGAGCTCGCGATGTACCGGCGCGACATCGGCGTGATCTTCCAGGACTTTTGCCTGCTGCCTACCATGACGGCCTTTGAAAACGTAGCCTTCGTCCTTGAAGTTATGGGCGTGCCATCGCGCGAGATAAGCGAGCGCGTCGAGGACGCCCTGAAAACAGTCGGGATATGGCGGCGCAGGATGCTCTATCCGCCGCAGATGTCAGGCGGCGAACAGCAGCGTCTCGCTATAGCGCGCGCGATAATCAACGAGCCGTCGCTTATCCTAGCCGACGAGCCGACCGGGAACCTCGACAATCATACCGCAGACGAGATAATGCAGCTTCTTCTTGAAATCAACGCTGCCGGCACGACTGTGCTCATGGCGACCCACAACCAGTTCCTTGTGGACACATACAGGCACCGCGTCGTAGAGATAAGACGCGGCCGCATAATACGCGACGAGAGGGAAGGAGGCTACGAAAGCGATGGCACGTATTAAATATATAATGCGGGATGGATGGCGTCTGATATGGCGCCATTTCGGCATGAGCCTCCTGACGATCTTCACTGCGATGGCGGTGTTTTTCGTCGTCGGCGCGACGATGCTCTTCATCCTTAACATACGCAGCGTCATCGCGAATATGGAAAATCAACTTTCGATACAGGCATACCTTAAAACGGGTGCGGATCTCGAAAAGACCGCGGCCTCCGTACGTGGAATAAGCGGAGTCGAAAGCGTCACGATGGTGACGAAAGAAACCGCGCTCGAAAGGCTGCGCGCCCGCCTCGGCAACCAGGCAGAGGCCGTGACGCTGCTTGGTGAGAACCCGCTGCCGGAGAGCCTCGAAATACATGTCGCCAAAGCGTCGCATGTCGCTGATGTGGCGAGCCGCCTGACCGCGGTCAAGGAAATCGAGGATATCGTCTATGCGGGCCACGTCGCAGAGAAACTGACGCGCCTGTCGTCGTTCGTCGAAAAGTTCTCGATAATTATGTTGGCTGTAGCGCTCGCGGCCAGCGGCGTAGTGCTATTCAACACGATACGCATTTCGGTATACTCGCGCGCTCAGGAGATAGACGTGATGATGAAGGTAGGGGCTACATCGACCTACGTCGCCTTCCCGTTCGTAATACAGGGCTTCATCCTCGGCTTCTTCGGCGCGCTTGCGGCATCGACCGCGCTCGGTTATTCGTACCTCAGCGCGCTAGAACGGCTGCGAGACATGCTGCCCTTTATATCGTTCATCGAGTCGAAGCGGTTGCTTGCAAACCTCTTCATCATGCTCATCTGCTGCGGCGCGGTAGTCAGCCTCATAGCGAGCTTGATAGCGGTCGAAAAATTCATCAGAAAGGCTTCAAGGCCGCTGTAGCGCGGCGCGCGGACGGTGAAGGAGATGAAGGGAAACGTTAGGAAAATAACCGCCGCGGTCGCTGCCTGCGCCATGCTATGCGCAGCCGCCGGAAGCGGAGCGCTTGCCGCCGCGAAGCAGACGGATATAGACGCGCAGATAAAACAGCAGGAGCGCGAATTTGAAAAGATACAGAAACAGATATCTCAGAACCAGAAGAAGCTGACAGAGACGGCAAAGCGCGAAAAAAGCGTCGCGAGCCAGCTCAACAAGCTGAGCCAGAGGATAACGGTTACGCAGCAGCGCGTCAATATCGTCAGCTTGAAGATGCAGAAGGTCAAGAAAAATATCTTCACGCTCGACGCCGACATAAAAAAGATGAACAAAGATATCGCCGCTGCGCAGGAGATACTTAAGAAGCGCATGGTGAACATCTACAAGTACGGCGGCGTCGCGGAGTTCAACCTGCTCATGTCGTCGCGCGGCGCGGAGGACGCGCTCGCAAACTCGTATCTGCTCGGCAAGATAGCGGAGCAGGACAAGAAGCTCATCGACTACCTGACGAACGAGAAGCGCAAGCTGACTATGACTCAAGAAGAACTGCGCAAAGAACATTCGACGCTCAAGGACCAGAACGCCGACCTCGCGAAGCAGAATAAGGAACTCAAGTCCGCAGCCGACGAGCGCAACGCGGTGCTTGCGAAAGTGCGTAAAGACAAAAAGCTCTTCCTCGCGGAGCAGGAAGAGCTACAGCGCGCCTCCGAAGAAATGCAGGCCGCGATAAAAAAACTGCTCCAGCAGAAGCAGAAGCTCAAGGCCGAGGCGGACGCGGCCAAGCGCAAGCAGGGCAAGCCCGTGGCTCCTACGCCAGTCTACTACAAGGGGGGACGCCTCGCATGGCCGATACAGGGGAAAATAACAAGCCAGTTCGGTACGCGCGTACATCCCGTATTCAAGACGAAGATAACGCACACGGGGCTTGACATTTCGGCTCCGAAGGGAACTCCGATAAAGGCCGCTGATCCCGGCGAAGTCTTATACACCGGCTGGATGCGCGGCTACGGTCAGGTCGTCATCATCGACCATGGCGCGAACCTCACGACGGTCTACGCCCACATGTCGAAGATAGAGACGAGCGAAAACGCGAAGGTCACGCGCAAGACCGTAATAGGCCGCGTCGGCGCTACAGGCGTCGCGACCGGCAACCATCTGCATTTTGAAGTAAGGGTCAACGGCGACGCCGTAAATCCCATGAAATATCTGAAGTAACGCGGTTTTCCGGAAAGGTAAGTGAAGAAATTGAAATCTAAGATACTGCATCTGGTCTCGGGAATATTCATCGGCGCATTGCTCTGCGTCTCTCTCTATCACATCCCGCAGGCCGTGGGCGCGGACTGGGAGCGCAGCCTGCCCTTCACGCCGCAGCAGCTCGCGATAATAAAACAGGTGAAGCTCGCCCTCTCGACATATCAGGTCGACGGCGACAAAGAGGGCAAAATCGACGACACGCAGATGTACTATGGCGCGCTGCGCGGCCTCGTCGCATCTATAGACGATCCTTACACGCGTTTCGTAGACCCAGAATCGCTCTCCGAGGAGAACATGGAAATTGAAGGGGAGTATGGCGGCCTCGGTATCTACATGGCGAACCGCGACGGACGGACGACCGTCATCGCGCCTATCGAGGACACGCCGGCCGACCGCGCGGGAATCAAGCCGCTCGACGAAATAATCAAAGTCGACGACAAGACCGTCGTCGGCATGGATAGCAACGAAATAGTCAAAATGCTGCGCGGCGAGCCCGGCACTTCCGTTACTCTGCACATCCGCCGCAAGGACGAAAGCAAACTCATTCCCGTCAAGATAGTGCGCGAGATCATAAAAATAAAGACGGTGCGCCTTGAAATGCTTGGTGGCGACGTAGCCTACATAAAGCTGAACCATTTCAACCTCAAGACCGATGAGGAACTCAAGGCTGCGCTCGATACCGCTATGTCGAAAAATGCGAAGGGCGTGATAATGGACCTACGCAACAATCCCGGCGGTCTGCTCGACGTATGCGTCGACGTCACCTCGCGTTTCATACCGGAGGGCGTAGTCGTCGGCATGAAGGGGCGTTTCGAGCGCGCGAACGACACGTTGTACGCGAAGCCTGGCCTCGCGAACGACCTCCCGCTCGTCGTGCTCGTCAACGAGGGAAGCGCAAGCGCGTCGGAGATATTCGCAGGCGCGATAAAAGATCACAAGCGCGGTACGATCGTCGGGACTAAAACCTTCGGCAAAGGCTCTGTGCAGACGCTCTTCAACCTGCCCGACGGATCCGGCATATATGTCACGATAGCGCGCTATCACACGCCGTCCGGCTTTGTGCTCGACCATAAAGGGCTGGAGCCAGACGTCAAGATAGCCGGCGAGCCGATGAAGAACAAGAAGGACGACAAGCAGTTCCAGAAGGCGCTATCAATCCTGAAGTACAAGATGAAAAAGACGAAATAACGGGAGATGGCCGTAGGTGGCTAAACATTATAAAAGAGCGAAGGACAGGCGGAAACGTGGAATAGTGTTCGCGCTTCTGCTCCTTGCGGTTGCGGCTGCGGTCTACGCAGTCGCGCTGAAAAACCAGGGACGCTATGCTAAGCTCGCGGAGCCGGAAACGACGCCCGCCGGGGTCGCCGCCTCGTCTCCGTCTCCGGAGCCCAAGACGCGCGAGTGGGTAGTCGTCCCCGCCGACGAAGGGCTTCCAACTGCGCAGGAAATGTCGGAAGCGCCGAAAGCCGCCGCGCCGGCCGGAACATATCGTATGGCTGACGGCGCGCCGCTACTCGCTATACTCATAGACGACGGCGGCAGCCAGATGAAATTGACTAAAAGAGTCGCGGTGCTCGACATCCCTACGACGTGGGCGATAATGCCATATCGCCAGTACTCGAAGGAGACGGCGCAGCTCGCCGCCTCGAAGTCCGTGCCCTACATCCTTCACCTGCCGATGCAGGCGCAGTCCGATAAGGATTCCGAGACGGGAAAATTTATCATTGGCCGCGGAATGACGGCGGCCGAAGTCCGCGCGAAGACCGAAAAAGCGCTCGACTCTCTGCCTGGCGCAGCTGGAGTCAACAATCACCGCGGATCGCGCGCGACGGAGAGCGGAGAGCTGATGGAGCCTTTCATGCAGGTGCTCAAGAGCCGCGGCCTTTTCTTTGTAGACAGCCGCACGACGGGCAAGAGCGTCGCCTACGACACGGCGCGCAAAGTGGGCGTGCTAGCGCTGCAAAACCGCGGATTCCTAGACAACTCGACCGACAAGGCTATAATCGCTAAACGCTTTGACGAGCTAGTGCGCAACGCTCAGAAGCGCGGCGCCATGCTCATAATCTGCCACTTCCGCCCTTCGACCGTCGCCTTCCTCGAAGAGCTCAACGCACGCTACAAATACCTCCCTGTTCGCTTAGTCACCGTCCCCGAGATGCTCGCGCTGACGGACGGCGGAGTTCCGAAGGAGAAGTGACGCGCAACGCCCAGTGCAGCCACGTGCCGTAGGACAAAAATATTCCCCGCGCATAAGACGCGGGGTTTTATTTTTTCGCAATATTGTGCCCAAAACGTGGAACCGGCGCTGTTAAGGAGCTGCGTATTCCAGTTGTATGAAGATGAACTTCTTTTTGAGGTACGAAGCTATCAGTATTCTGCTGCCGTGACGCATTACGTGGCGGCGCGCATGCCCTTTCAGCAGCTGCGATGTTGAATGGCGGATTTCTTGATTCTATAATAACCACGTAAAATTTTGTTGCGGCGCGGAGGTTTTTGTATGAAATTCAGAGTATTTGTGCTTACGGCTTTTGCGGCTATTTTTGTAGTTTCCCCGTCTTTTGCGGCGGTGCCTCAATACGTCGAGGGCGAGGCCATCGTTATGATGCGGATGGAGGTCCAGAGCGCTGCGAGGAATATTACGGCGGCGCGGAGCTTGGCTAACGGCGTCGCGGCGGATGCGGCTTCGGAGCTTGGCGCGGAGGTCGTGCAGAATTTTCTGCCGGTCGGCGTAGAGGGCGCGGGTGCTGACAATCGTGACGGAGCCGTAAGCGCGGGCGCGGCGCGCGCCATTTCGGCGAACGTCGGGGAGAGCGAGGCCGGCGGCGCTTACGCAATCGCGCATCTCAGGAGCGCGGGCGGCGAGAGCACGGAAGAGTTTATCGCGAGGCTGCGCGAGAACCCGCGCGTCGTCTCCGCAATGCCGAATTACATAATGCGTCTCTCTTCAACGCCGCGCAGCGAACCAGCTGAAGCTGAGGATACAGAAGCCGCCGTGCCGGACGACCCGCTCTACGGCGAACAGTGGGGGCTTGCGCGCATTGGCCTGCCGAAGGTCTGGGCGCGGGCTGAGGAATCGGAATCTGAAGAGGTCGTCGTCGCGGTCATAGATACGGGGATACTTTATGACCACGAAGACCTCTCCGGCAACATGTACAAATTTGACCGTACGACGCTTGAACGCATGGATGCCAGCGGAATCGACGCGGGCGAGTTCGCCGGAAGCCACGGGGCCTGGTTCCACAGCAGCGTGGATTTTGAGGACGACGGCGAGACGCCAATAACGGCAATGCTAGCGCCGGTTCCCGTCGGCCCTGGAACCGGAATCACGCAGCACGCCTCTATAGGCGATATTTTGACAATAACCGATAAATCCAGATACGTAGCTGATGTCGATGGGCACGGCACGCATGTCGCCGGTATCATAGGCGCAGTGACGGACAACAGTATAGGCGTCGCGGGAACTGCGCGGAACGTGAAGCTGATGGCGGTAAACGTCTTCTCTGCGTTTGAGGACGACGGCGATTATGCCACCGGTTCGCTCACAAGCGACCAGCTCCGCGCTATAGACTTTATCATTGCGGCTAAGAACGCCGGCGTAAATATCCGCGTGGCGAACATGTCTCTAGGCAACTGGGATGACGCCGCCGACGATACAGAGAACGCACTATACAGTGCGAAGATAAAGGCGCTCAGCGACGCCGGAGTGATAGTCTGTATGGCGGCAGGCAACGAAGATCAAGATATGGATGCGCCTGACGGCGAGTACGCCGGGCAGATAAACGTGCCGGCGATGTTCCGTTTTGAGAATACTATAACGGTCGGCGCGAGCGGCGAAGAGGACGAGCGCAGCGAGGAAGCCTGCTCGAATTACAGCTCTTCCGGCAAGTGGGTGGACGTCTTCGCGCCCGGAGGGCATATCCTGAGCACGTGCCGGTATGAACCGATTACCGGGGAAGACAACACGTGGAGCGGCGACGGCTATACGTCCATAAGCGGCACGTCTATGGCTACGCCGTACGTCGCCGGCGTCGCGGCGCTGCTCTGCTCCGTTTTCCCCGAAAGAGGCGCGGCGGAGATAAAGCAGATGATTCTCGACGGAGCGGACGGCTCTGTGCTGCGCGAAGGGTATTCAAAGTACGGCCGGCTCGACGCATATGGGGCGTGGAAAGTTGGAATGGGTGTGGTGAGTGAGGTGGAACCGGCCGAACCGGGGCAGATTCCAGTCTCCGACGGCGCCGTCGCGGTTATGGCCGAGTTTGCGGCGAGCGAGGATGATCTGCCCGATAGCCTGAAAAACTGCGTAAAGGCTGTGGACGGAAGTTTCTACCTCGACTACGCGATAGCACACAATGCAGTGGAGTCGATGGACGGCGCGAGGAACGTCGAGCGCCTCTCGCTTTTCCCTGTCTTTACGGCGCATGGCGGCGGGGACAGCGCGCTTGGCTCCGGCGTTGTTGCGGCGTTTGCTTTCACAGTCCCCGGCGAAATTTTCGGCGACGGCTGCGGCTTCGGCGACGTCGCGGTCTGCAAGGTGAAACCGGATGGAACGTGTCTCGGGTACTCGCGCGACGAAGACGGCGTCGCCGCCGAGGGGGAGTTCCAAATTTACAACGATGATTGGAGCGATTTCGGCGGGATCTTCGACGGCGGCGCGAAGTACAACATCGTCCTTTACATAGCCGACGACGGCCCTTACGACCTTGACGGAGCTGCCGGCGCAATAGCCGACCCGACTGCGATAGTGCGCTACGGCGCAGAAAAGCAGGCCGTCTCTGGTGGAGGCGGAGGTGGTTGCTCGGCTGGCTTCGGAGCTGCGGTGCTCTTCGCCGTCCCGATGCTCGGGCTGTTTGGGCTCGCGCTGAAAAAGTGCGGGAAGCGCGGCTCATGAAGATATTGTTAGCCCTCGCCGCCGCGGCGTTCATAACGTCTGCAGCCTGCGCCGCCTTCGCTCAGGAGGAGGCGCGCGGGCCGCAATGCGCGCGCGGCGAAGCGGTCGTCCTGCTGCGCGTCCCTGAAGAGATACGCCGCTCGGACGACCGGCGCGGGCTTTTCACCGCCTACTGCCGGGAGGTTGCGGCTGAGGCGGATGCCGAAGTCGTCTACGTTTCGCCTGTTTACGAGACTTCCGAGTGCGCTACCGCTACCTTCCGCTCCAAACTTGACACTGAGGAGCTTGTCAGACGCCTGAAAAGGGATGCGCGTGTAGCTGGCGCTTCGCCGAATTACATAATGAAGCTTTTGCGCCCGTCTGCCGTTAGGAACTGACGCGTTTTATACAATTTGACGTACAGTAAAAAAGCGGCGCGTTTCCGCGCCGCTTTCGCCATATTTCCGAGTTGTTGCACGCCGCCGTTATTCAGACATCTTTGAGCAACCGCGCCCGAGCAGTATGAAGCTCATGCCGCTGAATACGAGGTCGACGCCGAGCACGATGCCTATCATCGACGCGCCAGTCAGCACGTTGTTCCACATCATGAAGGCGAGGATCACGCCTAGCGCACCGGAGAGGAGAATCCAGAGCGAGCCGCCTATCTCGCGGATACGGAAGTACTCGACTACTTTCGTAACTCCGTCGATAAGGAAGTAGGCGGATAGCAGCATGCTCAGCGTCATGACGCCGGCGAGCGGATGTGTGAGGAATACTACTCCGGCAATGAACGATATCAGCGCCATGAACGCCTGCTGCCACGGGCTGTCGCCTGAGCGCATAGCGCCAAAGGCCCCGAAAGCGCTGCCGAGGCCGACAGCCAACAGCAGGCAGCCGATCATCGTCTCGACCGCGAGCGATGCGAGCAGCGGCATCGAGAGCGAGATGAAACCAAGTACGAGCATTATTGCGCCAACGATGTAGAACCTTCTCTTACTTCTTGCAAAATCTTCTTTTGAACATTTTCCCATGAACAGCATAGTTTAATCTCCTTTTATTACGATGCGCCGTATTTACTAAGCTTGGTATTTATGTGAGCGTTTCACAGAACTTCGCGCGCACCGCAATTTCTTTTCATTGATTGCGAGTATAGCACAAATTATAGTTTATTGATATAGTACAAAACTTACGATATTTTATGGACATGTGGTAACTTTCAAAATTTTAATATTTCTATCGATGCATTGCACTGCCGGCATTGCGCTGCGTGACGGGGGAAATGATGCGTGCGCGCCGTTGCTGGCAGTAAAGCACGGCGGTCTGTGCTTGCGCGTATAACTTGGCGGGAAGCAACGCGCGTTGGCTTAAAGTGTGAGGGCGTGCTATGCTATGGCCGTATCGTCATACTTTTCGTGCGAGGAGGTAATGTTCGTGAAAATACTTGTCAGCGCCTGTCTTCTCGGCTCGAAGTGCCGCTACGACGGCGGCGCGAAGCCCGACGCCCGCGTTATAGCGCTCGGCGCGGAGCACACACTTGTACCGGTCTGTCCAGAGCGGCTGGGCGGCCTTGAGGCTCCGCGCGAGCCGAGCGAGATATCTGGCAGCAGAGTCGCCGGACGCGACGGACGCGATGTGACGGCGGAGTTCGAGCGCGGCGCGAGGCGCGCTCTTGAGGCGGCGCGCCGTTTCGGCTGCTCGTGCGCGATTTTGAAGGAACGCAGCCCGTCGTGCGGCTCGTCTTCGGTCTACGACGGCAGCTTCACGGGGCGCGTCGTGCCTGGCGCCGGCGTCGCGGCGGCTCTGCTGATGGAGAACGGAGTTCGCGTCTTCAGCGAGGAAAATTTTGAAAAACTGTTTGAAACGGAGGAATTTTGCGATGAAGGTGGAAGTGAAGCGTAAAGACGAACTTTCGCATAACAGATGGAGCGGCGGTATAACGACGCAGCTCGCGATATGGCCCGAAGGGGCCGACTACGGCGCGCGTCGTTTCGACTGGCGCATCAGCACCGCGGTAGTTGAGGACGATAAGTCTGTGTTCACGCCGCTGCCGGGAATCCATCGCCTGCTGATGATCCTCGACGGCGAGATCACTGTGACGCATGAAGGTACGCGCACGCTCGCGATGAAGCCGCTGGCGGACGTCGACGAATTTGAGGGCGGCTGGGAGACTGTCTCCGTCGGGCGCTGCGTAGACTTCAACCTAATGACCGTAGACGGTTACTGCGGCGCGATGTCGGCCTGCGCGGCGAGCGGAGAGAGCGCTGAAATCGCGGCGGAGGGCGCGGCGGAGTACTGGCGCGGAATTTATTCGCTGGCCGACGGCCTGACGGTAAAGTGCGCCGCGGGCGGCGAGGAGGGCGAATACAAGCTCGACAAGGGAGATTTCCTGCTCTTCTCATACTCTCCTGCGAAGGAGGGAACGGCGCGCGTTGCGCTCTGTTCCGCCTGCGGCTGCGCGCCCGCGGTATGCGCCGAGGTGTGGAGGTAGTCACTTGGATTTGACTGGCGTACTGCGCGGCGCTGCGGCCAGACTTCAGTTCGCACCCGGGTCGCGCTGGGAAAAGTGCGTCGCGTTTTCGCGCGGCGAGCCTGCGGATGCTGTCTTAAAATGGTTTGACGGCTTTCACGATGAAAATATCGGCGCGGAGCTGTTTTATGAAACCGAGGCGGAGGGATGCCGCTTTTCCGCTTTTGTAGGCTTCCGATGTAATTTTGCAAAGAGGCGCGCCTTCGTCGAGGAGGTTGCGCGCGGCTTCGCGGCCGGAAAATTTGCGTGCGCGGAGAATTTTATAGCCGCGGTAGAGAGCGAATTCCGCGCGCTGCTTTTCGGTGGAACTCCAAATTTTATGGAGCTCGGACTCGTCAATATGTGGAAGTCTTTCGGCACGCTTTCGTTTGCGCCGCTGCCGGAAGAACCGCATGCCGTGTTTTCCGACGCAGTCTCGGCGTTGCCGCGCTGGTGCGGCGCGCTGCCCGCGCCTCCGGCTCTCGAGCTTGCGTTTTCGTTGCCCGTCCCGCACTGGCTCGGCGTTGATTTTTCGTCGCGCGCGGCAGACGGCTGGACGCTCAACATGAAAAGGGCCGAAGCCTTCCTTGGAAAGCTCCGGCTCTAAAAGCTGCGGACAAACCGCGCGCGTTACCTCTCGCAGAGCCCTCTGAAGAAGGAGAATATTGCCGATGCCGCTAGCGCCGCGGTCCTGTACCCCTCGTCAAGCGGCGGCGAGACCTCCATGATGTCGAGGTACTTGACCTTTATGCTGCGTCCGGCAAGGTAGGCTATCTTGTCGAGCTCGGGAGCTTTCAGCCCGCTGGGGTTGCTCGCGGAAGCGCCTGGCGCTTCAGTGCTGCGCACGGCGTCGATGTCAAGCGAAACGGCTATAGAGCGCCCGCTCTTGCCAGCTGCGTTGAGCGCCTGAAGGAAAAATTCCATGACGCGCTCGGAGACCTCGCGCAGCGTCACTACATGCCCGCCCTGTTCGAGCACCCAATTGTAGTAATACGGAGAGTTGTACTGCTCCTGAATCCCGAACTCAACGAAGGCCTCTCCGGAGAGCGCCCCGCCCGGCAGCTGCGTCAGCGCGCGGTAGAACGACGTGCCGCTGTTGATCCCGTTCTCGTCGCTTCGCACGTCGAGATGCGCGTCGACGTTTATCAGCCCCATGCCGCCACGCCCGATTTTCGCTCCGGTTACGAGGCCGCGGACGCCCGGGTACGTAAGGTCGTGCCCGCCGCCGAGGACGATAGGCAGCCCGCCGCGTGCGACGATCTCAGCAACCGCCTCGCTCTCCGCGTCGTGAACTTCTGTGAGAGTCAGCCCATTCGTCTCGACGTTGCCTACGTCGGCGATGCGTAGCCTCATGAAGTCGGAGTTGAAGCCTGGCGTGAGCTTGTAGAGCCGCCGCCTGATGCCGTCCGGCCCCGCCGCGGCGCCCGCGCGCCCCTTGTTCGCAGTGATGCCGCGATCCTCCGGCACACCGATTATCACGACAGTCCCTTCCGTAATTTCATCTATAGCGGCCCGCCCTATCAGCTCGCCGAGCCGGCGGTCTTTCGGGTCGTTCCTGCTGTAAAACAGGTCCCGCGCCGCAGCGTTGATTTTATACGCCATTGACAGATTCCTCCCAAGCCCAGAAGCTTTCGCTAAATTCTATCCTTTGTGTGCCGCCCGCGCAACGTTCCGTATATCGCCCGTTCGGGATATAATAAACGGAAACGAACGAAGGAGACTGGTAACTAATGAAAGAACTGAAAATGTTCATGTTTGAAGGATGTCCGCACTGCCGCCGTGCAGAAGGGATGATAGCCTCGCTGCTCGCCGCGCACCCGGAATATAAAGAAGTGCCCTTCGTCAGGATAGACGAGAGAAAAGATCCGGAGACCGCAGACAAATACGACTACTATTACGTTCCATGCTTCTTCGTCGGCGACGAGAAGATTGCCGAAGGCGTCCCGACCGAAGAGAATATAGAGAAGGCCTTCGCCGCTGCCTACAACGGCTAGGGGGATGCGCTTTGCTTAAAGATGTAGACAGCCTCGAGATAATGAGCCTCGTCGGCAACACGCCGCTCTACCGCCTCGACTGCGAGACGGGCGGTGCGGAGCTCTGGATAAAGCTCGAAGGCGGCAACCCGGGCGGCTCGATAAAGGACCGCACCGCGTGGGGGATGCTCCGCGAAGCGCAGAAAGCCGGGATGCTTTCGGAACGCAGCGTGATAGTCGAGCCTACGAGCGGAAACACAGGCATCGGCCTCGCGCTGCTCGGGCGGGCGCTCGGGCTCTCCGTCGTCCTGACGATGCCGGAGTCGATGTCGGTAGAGCGACGCGCCGTGCTCTCGGCTTTCGGCGCGAAGTTGGAGCTTACGCCCGCGGCGGAGGGAATGTCCGGCGCCGTCGCGCGGGCGCGCGAAATACTTGCGGAGAACCCTGACGCCGTAATGCTCGACCAATTTTCCAACCCTGGCAACCCTCTCGCGCACGAGCTGACGACGGGGCCCGAGATACTAGCTCAGCTGCCCGAGGGCAAAAAGCTCGCCGCTTTCGTTGCGTCGTTCGGCACCGGTGGAACGGTGACGGGCGTAGCGCGTGCACTGAGAAAAAAATTCCCGGACGTGCATGTCGTCGCAGTGGAGCCGGCGTCTAGTCCGCTCGTCACGCAGGGGCGTTCCGGCGCTCACGCGATACAGGGCATAGGCGCGAACTTCGTTCCGGCCTGCCTCGCCGTGGACGAGATAGACGAATTTACGACGGTAAGCGATGAAGAAGCGATAGAGACCGCGCGCCGCCTTGCCTCGGAGTTCGGACTTTTCAGCGGAATTTCGACCGGAGCCAACGTTGCCGCCGCGCTCAAAACCGCGGCGAAGCTGCCGAAGGAATATGCCGTAGTCACAGTACAGCCAGACAGGGGAGACAAGTACCTCAGCGTCTTCACGGACAAAGCGCAAAACTAAACGCACGAAAAAATCAAAGCGGGGTGCGCAGCATTGAAAGTCGATAAAAATCTGAAGGACCAGATGCTTTTCATAAAAAAATTCGTGACGGAGCCGCGCACGATAGGCAGCGTTACGCCGAGCTCTCCGCAGCTCGTCGACTCCATGCTCCTGAACGCTGACTGGGCGAAGCTCGGCGCGATAGCAGAGCTAGGCGCCGGCACCGGCGTAATGACGCGCGCGATAATCGAACGCAAAGCGAAGGAATGCGAGCGGATGGTCTTCGAGATAGAAGACGAGCTGCGCAAAAATCTAGAAGACGAGACGGGGCTCGAGATATACGCCGACGCGCGCTCTCTGCCCGATGTTATGATGTCGCGCGGCATAGATAAGGCGGGGCTCATAGTTTCGAGCCTGCCCTTCACCGTCTTGCCGCGCGAGGTGACGAAGAGCGTCATGGAAGGCGTGACGCGCAGCCTCGCGCCTGACGGCAGCTTCGTCGCGTTCCAATACTCGCTGCACATGAAGGGGACTCTGGAAAAACTCTTCGAGCGCGTGGACGTGCGCTTCGTGATGATCAACATCCCGCCTGCCTTCGTCTACGAGTGCCGCGGCGTTAGGCGGTAAGGCTGCGGCGCGCCGCGCGCGTTTTATTTTGACGCGCATTTTCAGAATAAATCGTATATAATATCTTGTTAGTTTGAATATCAATGGGGGCTGTTTCATGGAACGCAGGAGCGGGAAGGAACTAAGAGAACTTTTTCTGAGCTTTTTCGAGGAGAAGGGCTGTAAGCGCTACCACAGTTTTTCGCTGGTGCCTGACGACCCTACCCTCCTTTTTACTATAGCCGGCATGGTGCCGTTCAAGCCTTATTTCCTTGGGCTGAAAACGCCGGAAGTTACAAGGGCGACTACATCGCAGAAGTGCGTGCGCACGAACGATATAGAGAACGTCGGCCGCACTGCGCGCCACCATACGTTTTTTGAAATGCTGGGCAACTTCAGCTTCGGCGACTACTTCAAGAACGAAGTCATTCCGTGGGCGTGGGAGTTTCTCACGGAACGCGTCGGGCTCGAACGCGACCGCCTGTATGTGACCATCTACCTCGACGACGACGAGGCCTTCGATATATGGCACAAGAAAGTCGGCATTCCCGCGGACAGGATATTCCGCCTTGGCGAGGACGACAACTTCTGGGCGGCGGGCCCTGTCGGACCCTGCGGGCCGTGCTCCGAGATAATCTACGACCAGGGGCCGGAGTTCTCGTGCGGCAAACCCACCTGCACCGTCGGCTGCGACTGCGACCGCTACCTCGAAATATGGAACCTCGTCTTTATGCAGTACAACCGCGACGAAGCCGGCAACCTCACGCCGCTTCCGCATAAGAATATAGACACCGGCATGGGGCTCGAGCGCCTCACCTCCGTCGTGCAGCGTGTGCCGAACGACTTCGAGACCGACCTTTTCCGCCCGATCATGGACAAGGCCTGCGAGCTCGTCAATGTCAAGTATGGCGAAGACCCGAAAAAGGACATGGCGGTAAAGGTCATCTCCGACCACATCCGCGCATCGGCGTTCATGATAGCAGACGGCATACTGCCGACAAACGACGGCGGTGGCTACGTTCTTCGCCGCCTCATCAGGCGCTGCGTGCGCTACGGCAGGCTGCTGGGCATCGACAAGCCGTTCCTGACCGGGCTTCTTCCCGTCGTCCGCGAGTCGATCGGCGACGAATACAGCGAGCTTGTGGAACAGTCTTCCGCCATCGAACAGGTGCTGAGCACGGAAGAAGAGCGTTTCTCGCGCACGCTCGCGCAGGGCAGCGACCTCATGGATTCCGAGATAGCGAAGCTTGAAGCCGCAGGTAAAAACGAGCTGCCCGGCGACGTAGCCTTCGTCCTTTACGACACCTTCGGATTCCCGCTTGAGCTTACGGAAGAGATGTGCGGCGAGCGTAACATAACCGTCGATAAAGACGGCTTTGAGAAGGCCATGGAGGAGCAGCGCGAGAGGGCGCGCGCCTCAAGCAAGCAGACGAGCAGTGTGATTTCTAAGAACGTCTACACGGAGCTCGCCGACAAGATAGCCCCGTCGCCCTTCTGCGGCTACACGGATACTAAGTGCGAGGCCGAGGTCAAGGCCGTCATAATGAACGGCGCCCTTGCTGACGAAGCGACAGAGGGGCAGGAGGCCGAGCTCGTCCTTTCCAATACTCCGTTCTACGGTGAAAAGGGCGGCCAGGTGGGAGACACGGGAACGATCACAGCTGACGGAGCCGTGTTTGAAGTAACGGACACGGTTTACCCCGTCGCCGATCTCATAGTGCATAAAGGAAAAGTAACCAAGGGAACGATAAGGAGCGGCGCTCACGTGACGGCGGAGATAGATGCCGTCCGCCGCGCCGACATACAGCGCCACCATACAGCGACGCACCTTCTGCATGAAGCGCTCGCGCGCGTGCTCGGCAAACACGTCCGCCAGGCAGGTTCGCTAGTCACGCCGACCTTCCTGCGCTTCGACTTCAACCACTTCGCGCCGGTAAGCATTGACGAGCTGCGCGAGGCGGAGCGCATAGTCTACGAACAGGTGTTGAGAAACAGCCCCGTCACGACGCGCGTAATGCCGATTGAAGAGGCGAAGAAGACTGGAGCCCGCGCACTTTTCGACGAAAAGTATGGCGACGAAGTGCGCGTACTCGGAATTTCAGATTTCTCTACAGAGCTCTGCGGCGGAACGCACGTCAAGAGCACCGGAGAAATCGGCCTCGTTAAGATTATCCGCGAAGAGGGCATCGGCTCCGGCATCCGCAGGATAACGGCAGTCGCTGGAACACAGGCACTGCCTCTCTTCCAGACCTACGGCACGGCGGTTATGTCGCTACTGACGATGGTCGGCGGAGACGTGGACTCGCTGATGGCGAGGGTTGAAACGATGGTCGACGAGAAGAAAGTCCTCGAACGCAGGAACCGCGAGCTTCAGGTGAAAGCCGCGATGTCGGAGATAGAGAACAGCGTCAAACCAGTCGCGAACGTCAACGGCGTAGACTTCATCGCCGAGAAGTTTGACAACATCACGCCGGACCTTCTGCGCCAGATAGGCGATAGAATCCGCAACAAGTACCCGAATGCGATGATGCTCCTTGCGGGCGTCGGAGCAGAGGGCAATGTCGCGCTGACGGCCATGGCGTCTGACAACATCGTTAAACTCGGCGCGAACGCTGGCTCCCTGCTCAAGGCCGTGGCCGCGGAGCTCGGCGGCAAGGGCGGCGGACGCCCGACCCTCGCGCAGGGCGGCGCGCCGTGCGCGGACAAGCTCGACAAGGCGTTCGCGGCGGCTCCGAAGATTTTCGAGGAGCTTATGACAAAAGGAAAGTAATGCAGCGTATCGTAGCTCTCGATATAGGCAGCGTAAGGATCGGAGTTGCGGTCAGCGACCCCTTGGGCGTATTCGCCCAGGGGGCCGCCGTTTTGAACGCGCGCGGCGACTGGCTGACGGCGCTTTCTGAAACTGTCGCCCAGTACGACGCGCCCGTCATTCTGATAGGGATGCCGCGCCGCACAGACGGAAGCGAAGGCCCTGAGGCGGAGCGTATGCGCGCTACGGCCGAAAAGATAAAAGAGCGTTTCCCCGAATGCGAGATTCGCTTCTGGGACGAGCGCTTCACAACCACGATAGCGCAGCAGGCGCTGCTCGAAGCCGACGTGTCGCGCAGCGGCAGAAAGAAGAAAGTCGACAAAATAGCGGCGACGCTGTTGCTGCAAAGTTACCTAGACAGCGGAAGGAACATTTAAATTTGGAACTGCCGCGCGGAGTAAAAATGACTCCAATGCTGGAGCAGTATGTCAAATGGAAGGACGCCTATCCCGACTGTCTGCTCTTCTTCCGTATGGGAGACTTCTATGAAATGTTCTTCGACGACGCGGAAATCGCGTCGTCTGTCCTCGATATAGCGCTTACATCACGCTCCAAAGAAAATGAATACAAAATACCGATGGCGGGAGTCCCGTTCCACGCCGTAGACTCGTACCTGGGACGGCTCGTCGCGGCGGGCTACCGCGTCGCTATATGCGAACAGATAACCGAGCCGGACGGCAGGGGGCTGCTTGAACGCGAGGTGACGCGCATCGTCACGCCAGGCACGTGGCTGCCGGAGAACTCCGACGACGGCGGAAAGATAGCTGCCTGCCTCTTCGACGGCAAGTCTGCGGCTGTTGCCCTGCTCGAACCGGCTAACGGCGCGCTGCGCGCCGGGACATTCACGAACGAAGGCGGCGCGGCGATACTCTCGGCATTCATGCCGGACGAGATACTTCTGCGCCGCGGGCAGCGCGAACTTTTCGAGAAAAACTGTCCGGGGCTTTCTTCGCGCGGCGTCAGCGTGACGGAATGCGAAAAAGGCTGCTTCGCCGTAGAGCAGGGCGCGGCTTGGCTCTGTCGCAAATGGGGTATAGCGTCGCTCTCCGCGATGGGCCTCGACGACAGGGACCTCGCCGCCGGGGCCGCCGCGGCCGCGGTGAAATACCTCGAAGAGACGCAGTTCTCGAAAGCCGGCAACATTTCGTCGCTCACGCCGATGCTGCCGAAGGAGAATCTCGTCCTCGACCAGAACACGCAGGCGAACCTGGAACTTGCCGACAAGGGGCAGGCGACGCTCTTCTGGGTGCTCAACCGCTGCCGCACGCCGATGGGGCGGCGCGCGCTCAAAGAATGGATAACCTCGCCGCTTCAGGACCTCGACGAAATTTCGCGCCGCCAGGATATGATAGAGACGCTCGCCGGCGACGGCAGGCTGCGCGCCGGCCTTGCAGAACTTCTCTCGCGCTGCCGCGACATGGGAAAATCTCTCTCCCGCCTTACTCTCAAGATGGGGCTGCCATGCGACGTGCAGTCCGTCGGCGTGACGCTGAACGCCGTGCCGGATATAGTCTCGCTTATATCCGGCTATCCCGCGCTCGCCCGCATCGTCCCGCAGTGCGGCATCTCGGAGCTCGCGGCTCTGCTGCGCGCCGCCGTAGCCGACAGCGTGCCGCGCTTCGTACGCGACGGCGGGGTTATACGCGCAGGCTTCGACGCGGAGCTCGACGAATGGCGCGACAAAGCGGCTCATTCGTCCGAGTGGCTCGCGCGATTCGAAGAATCGGAGCGCGAGCGCACCGGAATAAAGAACCTCAAGGCCGGAGTCAACAAAGTCTTCGGCTATTACATAGAAATACCGAAATCCTCGGCCTCGAAAGCGCCGATGGACTACGTGAGGAAGCAGACTCTCGTGGGCGCCGAGCGCTTCATCACGGAGGAGCTCAAGCGCTTCGAACGCGACATGTTCCGCGCCGAGGGCGAGATACTCGCGATAGAGGAACGCATCTACGCGCGGCTCGTCGGGGAGATACTCGGGCACTCCGCCGAGGTGCAGCGGACGGCGAACTTCATATCGGCGCTCGACGTGCTTCTCTCGCTCGCATCCGTCGCCGCGGAACGCGGCTACACTCGCCCGGCGCTCGACATGAGCAAGGACTTCATCGTCAAAAACGCGCGCCATCCCGTAATCGAGGCGACGCTCGGCAAAAATCCCTTCACGCCAAACGACTTCAACTTCAGCGCCGAAAACGGGCGGCGCATCGCTCTCATAACGGGGCCGAACATGGCGGGGAAATCCACCTACCTGCGCACGGCGGCTCTCATAGCGATAATGGCGCACATGGGCTCCTTCGTCCCCGCCGAGAGCGCGAAAATCGGCCTCATAGACCGCGTGTTCACGCGCATAGGCGCGCGCGACGAGCTAGCGCGCGGGCAGAGCACCTTCATGGTCGAGATGGTCGAGACGGCGAACATCTTGCGTCACGCGACCGACAGGAGTCTCGTCATCCTCGACGAAGTCGGGCGCGGCACATCGACATACGACGGCCTCAGCATCGCATGGTCGGTCGTCGAATTTTTGCAGGGACAGGAACACGCGCAGCCGCGCGTGCTCTTCGCGACGCACTACCACGAGCTGACGCAGCTCGCCGACCTTCTGCCCGGAATCGTAAATCTAAGCATGGGTGTGGACGAAAGCGCCGGACGCATAGTTTTTCTTCACAAGATAATTGAAGCGCCGTCCGACCGTTCCTACGGCATAGAGGTCGCACGTCTGGCCGGCGTGCCGTCCGCGGTGCTGCGCCGCTCTCAGGAGCTCTTAGTGCAGTTCGAGGAACAGGCCGAAGCCCGCAACGAAAGCGTAAAAAATTCATCTCATAACCAGCTCACGCTCTTCGACGTGCGCCAGGAGGCGATACTCGAAGAGCTCGCCGCCTGCGACCCGAACAACATGACGCCGCTCGCCGCGCTTGAACTCGTCATGAGGCTCCGCGACGAGAGCCGCAGCGTGCTGGGGTTCAAGTAGACTTTGAATACAATGTTTCTAGGAATGGAGACCGTCCCCATAATCAATGATCAAACGTCTAGCGCCTGATATTTCCACAAGGATAGCGGCGGGGGAGGTCATCGAGCGGCCTTCTTCGGTTGCGAAGGAACTAATAGAAAACTCGCTTGACGCCGGGGCGAAGTCGATTTCGCTCTACACGGAGCAGGGCGGCAAAAGCTCGTTCGTGATAGAGGACGACGGCTGCGGCATTCCGGAGGAAAAGCTCCCCAAGCTGTTCACGGGAATGCTGAACAGCGAAACGCCCATGGATCAGAGCCGCAGCAGCATGGGCATCGGCCTGAGCGTGTGCAGCGCCATCATCAAGGCCCACGGCGGCGAGATCTGGGCGAACAAACGGGCCGGTGGCGGAACCGAAGTGGGCTTCCGGCTGGAAATGGAGGACGAAAATGGGGAATAACAAATATAAGGTACTTATCGTGGAGGACGACCAGAGCATTCTGGGCTTTGTCCAGACGATTCTGGAGACCAACGGCTATCAGGTGCTGACTGCCGAGCGGTGCCGTCAGGGACTGCTGATCTTTTCCTCCTACACGCCGGATCTGGTGGTGCTGGATTTGGGGCTTCCGGACATGGACGGCGGCGAATTTATCCGGCAGGTGCGCCTTTTCAGCACGGTGCCCATCATCGTCCTGTCCGCCCGGACGGAGGAGAACGACAAGGTCTCCGCGTTGGATCTGGGCGCCAACGACTACATAACCAAGCCCTTTGGGACGGCGGAGCTGCTTGCGCGGGTGCGGGCGGCGCTTCGCGCCAGCCGGAACCGGGCGCGGGTCGCGCCCTCCAACCTGTTCACCGTGGACGATCTGGTCATCGACTATGACCGACGGCAGGTGAGCGTCGGGGGAAGCCCGGTTCACCTGACCCAGACGGAATACAACATTCTGGCGCTTCTGAGCCAGCACACAGGCAAGGTGCTGACCTACGCCACCATCATCCGCTCCGTCTGGGGCAGCATGGACGACGGGAGCGTAAAGAAGCTGCAAGTGAACATGGCGAACATCCGCAAGAAGCTGGGCTGCCGCCCAGGCGACAGCCGGTACGTCATCAACGAGCTGGGCGTGGGATATCGAATCGCCGACGAATAAACTTGAACGAAAACGTTCTCCGAAGAAGCCAAAGCGGCCTTTTCGGAGAACGTTTCCATATCCGGCAAATTTTTACCCCATTTTTACCGCCGGCACATTATAATAGGCCCCAGTTCGCGCGGTGCTGTTACGCCGCAAAAGGAGTTTATTTATGGAAGTGCTTGTGGAAAACCTGACGTTTCTGACCTGGCAGCAGGTGCTGATGTGGCTCATCGGCGGCGTGCTGATCTACCTCGCCATCGTCAAGGAGATGGAGGGCGGCGACCTGACGCTCAAGGACCTCATGAGCCATTACTCCGAGGGCGTCGGCCTTGCCAAGAACTGCATGGGCGCCCTCGAGCGCGCCGAGCAGACGATGGACCTGCTCGTCAAGGAGAATGAAGCGACGGGCAAGGTCGAAGAGAGCAAGCTTGATATTGAGGGATAAGGGGAATGATGATATGTTGAAGGAACTTTGGAAAGAGCGTCAGCAGCTGGTCGAAGAGCAGCTCGTCCGTGAACTGGAGCAGGAGCCGCCTCTTGACGCGCGCCTCGCTGAGTCGATGCGCTACAGCCTCATGGCGGGCGGCAAGCGCCTGCGTCGATGTCGCTTTGTTCACTCTGTCCACCTCCTGTTAACAATCCTAAAGAGTTAACTCGCCCCATCAGCCAAAGCGCACGATTTTGTACGCGCCGCCCGGGTATTCGCCGGATATGTCGGCCTTGAGCGCCGCGAAGTCGGCGTTGTAGTATCTGTACAGCGGCGCGCGGAGCTCGCCGCCGTGCAGATAGCGCCGCCCGCCGCAGCGCTCGTCCGTCTTGCTGATGTATTTGCAGCAGTAGCGCGCGCTGCGCTCGCGCGCCTCGCCGATAATAACGGCCTGTGTGCGCCCGAACGGGTAGTCCCCTACCCTCCATATGGGTCTCTCCCAATCCGCGTTAAATAGGCCGGTTGGCGTGAGCGAGAGCGCGGTAGAGTTGCAGAGGCCGTGCCAGTGTATCGCGCCGTCCTTGTGGTGCTCGGGCACCAGTATGTAGCGCAGCCCGCTGCGCTGTACGCGGTTGGAGAGCCAACCGCGCAGCAGCGCCACAATGGCGCTGTAATCGTAGCGGTCTACGCTGCGCGCGGAGAGCGTGAGCGTTATGAAGGTGTCGAGCTCGGGGTTGCATTGTACATAGTCCCAGACGGCGGCGCGGCTGCGCCGCTTGCTGCGCCGCTCATCGGCGGGGCTGCGCTGCTGCTGCGGGGGGGGGGGGGGGGGGGGGGGGGGGGGGGGGGGGGGGGGGGGGGGGGGGGGGGGGGGGGGGGGCGGGGGGGGGGG
>URAG01000021.1 GCA_900545755.1 uncultured Cloacibacillus sp.
TTCGCGCGCGCGCGTCGCATTGCTACGCGGCGCTCTACGAATCGTGCGGCGGCGCGCTGAAAGAGATAATCTCGCCACGCTTCATCAGCGCCGCCGAATTTGCGGAAAAGCTCGCCGCGTACCCCTCGGCCGCGATAGTGTCGCCCGACCTTGATCAATATCCGGCGCTTTCGGAATGCGGCTGCCGCCTTGTGCCGCGGGCTAGCGCATCGGGCGGAGCCTGCGCCGTGATGGGCGATGAACGTGCCGCGCTCGCCGTCGTCCCGGAACTTATACGCGGGACGTATCTCCGCGCTCCGGATATTGGGCCGGCGAGTTTATAAAATATTTTCAATACTTGTAAAATGTCTGAAAATAGAGAAATCACGCTACACCTTGAATGTAGCTGAAAGTTTTGGCATAATTAACGCAGTTATGCCAATCATATATCATTTCTGGTTGACAGACAAAACTGATTAGATGTGTGGAAGGAAGGTGGGTCTTTTGGCGAAGAAGTTCAGCATCGAGGTAGTTGAAAAATGGTGCAAAGGGTGCGGCCTCTGCGTCTCTATATGCCCCAAGAAGGTTCTCGAGCTTAACGATAGGGTTAAGTGCGAAGGCGTGCGTCAGGATGACTGCATCGGCTGCCGTCAGTGCGAAAATATCTGCCCGGACCTGGCAATCACAGTGAAGGAGCGTGAGCAGTAATGGCTCAGAACGAATTCTGGCAGGGCAACAAAGCCATAGCTATGGGGGCTATCGCCGCCGGATGCAGATTTTTCGGAGGCTACCCGATCACACCCTCGACGGAAATCATGGAAGTTATGTCTGAAGAGCTTCCTAAGCTTGGCGGCAAATTCGTCCAGATGGAGGATGAAATAGGCGGCATCGCATCGGCGCTCGGCGCGTCAATCGCCGGTAAAAAGGCGATGACGGCGAGTTCCGGCCCTGGAATATCGCTCAAGCAGGAGCTTCTCGGATACGGCTACATAGCCGAAATCCCGCTCGTCGTCGCCGACGTACAGCGCGGCGGCCCATCGACGGGACTCCCGACGAAAGTCTCACAGGCCGACGTCATGCAGGCCAGATGGGGGACCCACGGCGACCACGCAACGATAGCCTACGCTCCGTGCTCGATTCCAGAGTGCTACACGCTGACGATAGAGGCGTTCAACATGGCCGAGCGTTTCCGCCAGCCCGTCCTCATAATGGCCGACGAAGTTATCGGGCATATGCGCGAGAAGATCACAATCCCAGAGCCCGGCTCGTACAAGATAGTCAACCGCAAAAAGCCGACCGTCGCGCCCGACGACTTCATCCCGTACCGCCCGGACGAGGACGACGTCCCGCCGATGCCGGCCTTCGGCGACGGCTATCGCTGGCACGTCACGGGGCTGACCACTAACGAGTGGGGCTTCCCGACGAACGACGCGCCCGACATCGACCTCAAGGCGAACCGCATCATCCGCAAGGTAGACCGCTGCCGCGACGAGATAGTTTCCTACAGAGAAGACTTCATGGAAGACGCGGAGATTGTCGTAGTCTCTTACGGCTCAGTCTCCCGTTCGTCGCTCCGCGCTATCCGCGAGCTCCGCGAAGCCGGCATAAAAGTCGGACACTTCCGTCCCATCACCATCTGGCCGTTCCCGGATAAAGAGATCGCGGCTTTCTCGAAGAGAGTCAAGCACATCATCGTCCCTGAACTCAACGCCGGACAGCTCGTCCACGAAGTCGAGCGCGCCGTCAAGGGCAACTGCGAAGTCCACGGCAAGAGCCTTATCAACGGCGAACTCTACAAGCCTGCGGAAATTATGTCCTTCATCAAGGAGGTGGCGTAACGATGCCACGCGAAGACGTTAAAAAACTTCTGCGTTCCAAGTTCATGCCCCATATCTGGTGCCCCGGCTGCGGACACGGAATCATTATGCACGCCATACTCCGCGCCCTCGCCGATCTCCAGATACCCAAGGAGCAGATATGCATTTCGTCCGGTATCGGCTGCTCAAGCCGTATGCCTGGATATATAGACGCCTGCACGCTTCACACGGCGCACGGACGTTCGCTAGCCTTTGCGACCGGCGTTAAAATGGCGAACCCAGAGCTCACGATAGTCAACGTCATGGGCGACGGAGACGGAACCGCCATCGGAGGCAACCACTTCATCCACGCCTGCCGCCGCAACATAGGCATCACAGCCGTAGTCATGAACAACAACATCTACGGCATGACCGGAGGCCAGGCATCCCCGACGACGCCGGAAGGCGCTTTCGCCGCGACAGCCCCTTACGGAGCGATCGACCCCGTATTCGACGTCTGCAAGCTAGCAGAAGGCGCGGGCGCGACCTTCGTCGCGCGCGCTACCGTAGCCAACCCGATGCAGTGCGAACAGATACTCAAGAAAGCCATCGAGCACCAGAAGAAGGGCTTTGCTGTAGTCGAGATCGTCACCTACTGCCATACGCAGTTCGGACGCAAGAACAAGCGCAGCCGCCCGACCGACAACATCAAGTATCTTAAAGAGCACACAGTCCTCAAAGCCCAGGCTGACAAAATGTCGCCGGAGGAGCTTAAGGACAAGATCGTCGTCGGCGAGTTCGTCAACATAGAGAACGCCCGCGAGTACACTGACCGTTACAACGACGTCATTGCGCGCGCGCAGGGAAAGGCATAGGAGGTTCGGATCATGGGCGATCGTTTTGAAATTCGCGTTGCTGGATCCGGCGGACAGGGAGTCATCCTCGCCGCGGTGATCCTTGGTGAGGCCGCAGCCCTCCGTACGGAAGGCCTTAACTCAGTGCAGAGCCAGGCCTACGGGCCGGAAGCCCGCGGCGGCGCTTCCAAGTCGGAAGTCGTCTACGACCGCGGCGAGATAGACTACCCGAAGGCGGCCCACCCTAATCTTCAGGTAATACTCACGCAGAAGGCGTGCGACACCTACAGCCACGACACGGCTAAGGGCGCGACGGTCATCCTCGACGACTTCTTCGTCACCGACCCGCCGAAGCTCGACGCTGACATCTACCTCCTGCCGATCGTGCGCACCGCGCGCGAGAAGCTCGGCCGCGAGATAGTCGTCAACATGGTCGCGCTCGGCACCGCAGCGAAGGTCCTCGAAGACAAGGGCCTCGTGCAGCCGCAGGCTGTAAAAGACGCCATCCTCGCCAGAGTCCCGAAGGGAACCGAGGAGCTCAACGAGAGAGCCTTCGACGAAGGCTATAAAATGATGTGCGACGCCGTAGCGGCCAAAAAGTAGCGGCTCTACGTCAAGACATAGCGATATGAAAAGCGGCGGGGCTTGTCCCCGCCGCTTTTTCGCATGTTCTGCGGCGTTTCCGCGCCTTATCTTTTGCGTCCTTTCTGATGAGTTCCTTCGAATCCGCGCGAACTTCTACCTATCTATCACTGGCGTCCCCATTTATATTCTTGCGCAGTTTTTCGCCTATCTGGTAAGTTTCGCTGTCGAAAACTACTATATAGACCGTCATGTCGTTTTCGAGCAGGAAGGCGTTTATCGTATCTATCGCGACGCGCAGCGCCTGTTCCTTCGGATAGCGGTAAGCGCCCGACGAGATCAGCGGAAAGGCGACCGTCTTGCAACCGCGCTCCTTCGCTAGTTCGAGCGACGTTCTATAGCAGGAAGCTAGCTTTTCCCGTTCGCCGTGAGCGCCGCCGTTCCACACCGGACCGACTGTGTGGATTACATATTTGCATGGCAGATTATACGCGCCCGTGACCTTCGCGCCCCCCGTCTCGCAGCCGCCGAGCCCGCGGCACTCTTCGAGCAGGGCGGGCCCAGCCGCACGGTGGATGCAGCCGTCAACGCCGCCGCCTCCGAGCAGAGAGCGGTTCGCCGCGTTGACGATAGCGTCCACCTTCATCTTCGTTATATCGTTGCGTACAATTTCAAGCGGCACAGCATCGTCCCCCCTAAAAATTCAATCTCGTCCGCCGCGCGCGAAAAACAGCCGAAAAGCTAAAATTCCCGCGCCCGCGATAAGCCATATATCCGCGGCGTTCATCCAAAGCGTGCCGAAAAAAGGGCATGGCAGCGGCAGCCAATCGACGACGCGGCCATAAACGAGCCTATCCGTAAAATTGCCGGCCGCGCCCGCGGCAAGCAGCGCTAGCGGCGCGCAAAGCCAAACGTCTTTCTCTCCGCGCAGCGCGCGAGCGAAAGCGAAAAGCAGAACTGCGAAAACGGCGGCGTTCATAGCAGCCGTGACTCCTGAGTCCCAGCCGCGGAAAAGGCCAAACGAAACGCCGTCGTTGAACGTCAACGCGTGCCTCGACGCGAGCGCGAAACGCTTGCCAACAACGTCCGCCGCGTAAAGCAAAAGCGAGAAAAATATATAACACAGCCGCGTTTCGCGCCGTACCCCCGTAACCCATCACGCCCCTTAAAATCCGCCGCGCGGGCGGAATTTATAGCGTCGCACGCCTTATAAATGGTATAGTATCACACATGAGACAGGGAGATATACTTAACGTAACGATAACGGGACTCAACAACGAAGGCGAGGGCGTCGTCCGCGTCGGAGACGAGGGATTCGTCCTCTTTGTGCCGGGGGCGCTCCCCGGCGAAAGCGCCGAAGTGCGCCTCGTGACGAAAAAGAAAAATTACGGCGTCGCGAAAGTTCTAAGCCGCGGAGGGGACTCCCCGGCGCGCGCGAAACCGCGTTGCCCGCTCTTCGGGCGCTGCGGGGGCTGCCAGCTCCAGCACATAACATACGAAGAACAGCTAGCGATGAAACGGCGCACGGTCGAGGACGCGCTGCGCCGCATAGGCGGATTTCCCGAACCGCCCGTCGCCGCCTGCGTCCCGTCGCCCTCCGTATGGGGATACAGAAACAAAGCCTCACTCCCCGTGCAGTCCGCGCGCGGCGAGAACATCGCGGCGGGCTTCTACAAAACGCGCAGCCACGATATAGTGCCGTACCGCGGATGTCCCGTGCTCCTTCCCGAAATAGACGAAGGGCTGAAAAAAATCACGGCGGCGCTGCGTGAACGCGGCTTTCGAGGCTCGTGCGAAAACGGCGGACGCCCCTCCGGCCTCGTGCGCCACGTCGTAATGCGCGAAGCGCGATTCACGGGAGAAAAACTCATAGCGATAATAGCGACGCGAGAGCCGTCGAAAAAAGAACGCGCGCTCGCCGCGGAGGCGGCGGCCGAGATCAAAGGGCTAGGCGGTCTCGTCTGGAACATAAACGCAAATCCAGGCAACTTCATATGGGGCGGCGAAACCGTTACAATTTACGGAAAGCCCGTAATAACCGAGAAACTCGGCGAATATTCGTTCGAGTTTGAAGCCTCGTCCTTCTTCCAGGTAAATTCAGAACAAGCGCTCGCGCTGTACCGTCGCGCCTCGGCCCTCGCCTCGGAGGGCGGCGCGCGCGAAGTGCTCGAACTATACTCCGGCGTCGGCAGCCTCACCGCCTTCCTCGCCGCGCGCGCCCGCCGCGTCACCGCGGTCGAAAGCTGGCTCCCCGCCGCGAAATACATAAAACGCAACCTCGCGCGCAACGGCATGGACAACGTAGAGCCGCGCGCTGCGCAAGCCGAAGACATAGCCGAAGAGCTGGCCTCGCGCCGCTTCGACACGGTAGTCCTCGACCCGCCGCGCACGGGATGCGACGAAAAAGTGACGGACGCCGTCATCAAAATAGCCCCGGAGCGCGTCGTCTACGTCTCCTGCAACCCCGCCACCCTCGCCCGCGACGCGGGACGCCTAGCCGCATGCGGCTACAAACTTGCGCAAGCCGCGCCCTTCGACATGTTCCCGCAGACGGGGCACGTGGAGACCGTCGCGCTGATGTACAGACTTGCGTAAAAAACGAGGTGGATTGAATGTCTGAGCTGAACGAAAAAAGACAAAAATCCGAAGTTATGATATATACGACGAGCGACGGTCTTACGAAAGTAGAAACTACGTTTGACGGAGAGACTGTCTGGCTCTCTATCGACCAGATGGCGGAGCTGTTTCAGCGCGATAAATCTACCATTTCAAGACATATAAAAAACATCTTTTCTGAGGAAGAATTAGACCGCGATTCAGTTGTTGCAAAATTTGCAACAACTGCCGCCGACGGGAAAACATATCGGTTCGAATACTACAACCTCGACGTCATCATCTCCGTCGGCTATCGCGTAAAATCGAAACGCGGAACGCAGTTCCGAATCTGGGCGACGGGGATACTGAAAGAGTATATGCGAAAAGGCTTCGCGCTCGACGACGAACGTTTGAAAAATCTTGGCGGCGGGTATTTTAAGGAATTACTCGAACGAATCAGGGACATCCGCGCCTCGGAGAAAGTTTTTTACCGTCAGGTCTTGGAAATCTATGCGACAAGCATAGACTACGACCCCAGAGCGGAAATATCCGTTAGGTTTTTTCAGAAAGTCCAGAATAAAATCCACTACGCCGTACACGGACAGACTGCCGCGGAAGTTATATATACAAGAGCAGACGAAAGGACTTCATGGGGCTTACTTCATTTGCCGGAAGCCAGCCGACGCTGAAAGAAACGATGATTGTAAAAAATTACCTGACCGAAAAAGAGCTTCGCGCCATGGGGCAGCTTGTCTCCGGCTATCTGGATTTTGCGGAGCGCCAGGCTGAACGTGAACAGGCGATGACTATGAAAGACTGGGCGGGACATCTTGACAAAATCCTTACCATGAACGGTGAACAGCTTTTGCAGGGCAACGGCAGCATATCACATAAACAGGCCGCGGATAAAGCGACTGGCGAATACAGAAAATACCAAGCCAGAACGCTGAGCGCAACAGAAAACGACTACCTTGATTCAATAAAAATGCTGGAACAGAAAACAAAGAAGAAGTAGGCAAAGCGCGGAAAGGAGCCGCCCACATGATCACAGGCGTAATAAAAAACAAAGTCGACAAGATATGGACGGATATATGGGCGGGGGGGATAACGAACCCCATTACGGTGATAGAGCAGCTCACATATTTGATGTTCATCCGTTCGCTTGACGAGAAAGAGCTTGAGGCAGAAGAACTCGAAAGCATGGGCGGCGGCGCGGTTCGGAAAATATTCCCGCAGACGGCCTCGGGGCAGGCCATGCGCTGGAGCCGCTTCAAAAACAAAGACCCGCGAGAAATATACGACGCCGTCTCAAAGCGCGTATTCCCCGCGATAAAAAACATGAAAGGCGGACGCCTGCCGGACTTCGACGAACGCGGCGAACTTATCGAAATCCGCGACGAAAACGGCGGCGCGGAGGAAAACGGCGCGTTCGCGCGCTACATGAGCGACGCGATGTTCCTCATTCCGACGCCGCAGGTGCTCCAGAGAATCATAACCGGCCTCGAAGATTTGTACGAGCACGACCTCACTGGCCTCGACATGCAGGGCGACCTCTACGAGTACATGCTGAGCAAACTTTCGACCGCGGGCCAGAACGGGCAGTTCCGCACGCCGAAGCACATACGCGAAATGATGGTAGAGCTCACGGCCCCGACGCCAGACGACCTGATATGCGACCCGGCCTGCGGCACGGCCGGCTTCCTCGTCTCAGCCTCGGACTACATACGCCGAAACTATGAAAAAGAAATGACCGCCGGACAATGGGAGCGCTTCGACGGCCCCATGTTCACCGGCTTCGACACCGACAGGACGATGCTCCGCATCTCCGCGATGAACCTCATGCTCCACTCCATAACGCGCCCGGAAATAGACTACCGCGACAGCGTCTCGAAACAGAACGCGATAAGCGACAAATTCACCCTCTGCCTCGCAAACCCGCCCTTCAAAGGCACGGTGGATGCGGAAAGCATCAGCGACAGCCTCCGCGCCGCGTCCGGCACTAAAAAGACGGAGCTGCTCTTCGTCGCGCTGTTCCTGCGGATGCTCGTGAAAGGCGGGCGCTGCGCCTGCATCGTGCCCGACGGCGTGCTCTTCGGCTCGTCGAAGGCGCACAAATCTCTGCGCCGCGAGCTGGTCGAAAACCACCAGCTCTGCGCCGTCGTCTCCATGCCCTCCGGCGTATTCAAACCCTACTCCGGCGTATCGACCGCCGTCCTCGTCTTCACCAAGACGGGCGCGGGCGGCACGGACAAAGTCTGGTTCTACGACATGAAGGCCGACGGCTACACGCTCGACGACAAACGCGCGCCCACGGAAGAAAACGACATCCCCGACGTAATAGAGCGCTTCCGCAGCCTCGGCAAAGAGGCGGCGCGCGAGCGTACCGAGCGCAGCTTCCTCGTGCCGAAAGAAGAAATAGCCGCGAACGACTACGACCTCACCGTCAACAAATACAGAAAAGTAGAATACGCGCCAGTCGAATACCCGCCGACGGAACAGATAATCGCGGAGCTTAACGAGCTCGAAATGGAAATAATGGCCGGCCTCGCGGAGCTGGAGGAAATGCTGTGATGGCGCGGCTGGGAGATGTGTGCGAGATAAATATGGGGCAGTCTCCCGATTCGTCCTCTTATAACGAGAAAAACGACGGCTTGCCGTTTTTTCAGGGAAACGCGGATTTCGGCGAACTTTATCCGACTGCACGCGTCTGGTGCAGCGCGCCTTCAAAAATAGCAAACAAGAATGACATTTTAATATCTGTGCGCGCTCCCATCGGCGCGTTGAACATAGCCGATTGTGAGTGTTGCATAGGACGCGGCATTGCCGCTTTGACTGTGGACGAGAGTGTGTGTTCTCAAAAATATTTGTGGCACGCACTGCATAGCAAAGTTGATGAGTTAAATTCAAAGGGAACGGGCAGCACGTTCAAAGCCATCAATAAAAAAATTCTTGAAGGGGCAGAAATTCCACTTCCGCCGCTTGACGAACAGCGCAAAATCGCGGCGGTTCTGGACAAAATCAACGAACTGACAGCCAAACGCCGCCGCCAGCTCGACAAACTGGACGAACTCGTGAAATCAGATTTGTCGAGATGTTCGGACTGCCTGATAAGAATCCCTATGGATGGTATCAGTCTGTACTTGGTGATTATGTGAAAGTTGTTGGTGGATACGCATTTAAGAGTTCCGGCTTTCTTGACAGCGGTATACCTGTATTGCGAATTGGCAATATCAATACTGGTCACTTTTCTTGCACGAATATGGTTTATTGGCAAGACGATCCTGCACTAGAACGTTATAAAGTATATCCTAACGATTTAGTTATGTCGCTTACAGGAACTGTCGATAAAGATGATTACGGCAATGTGTGTATGTTGGGTAATGAGTACCCAATATATTATCTGAATCAGCGGAATGCTAAATTAGAAATTCAAAAGTTGTTGGATAAATGTTATTTATCAGAGTTACTGAAATTCCCATATATGAAGAAACAACTGACAAAAGTGAGCCGTGGTGTTAGACAAGCAAATATTTCCAACAATGATATACTTAATTTATGCATAACAGTTCCACCGATTGAATTACAAGAGCGATTTGCTATATTTATTGGTACAGTTGAGGAATTGAAGAGCAAAATTATAAATAGCCTTGTAACTCACGAAACGCTGAAAAAATCTCTAATGCAGGAATATTTCTCGGCGAGGTGATTATCCCATGCCCAACTTCACATTCCTAGAGCAGAAGCCAGAATATGCGATTTTCGCCGCGGCCTGCGTCGAGGCGGAGAATATTTTCCCAGTCTCGCCCGCGCTCTGTGCCGTGGGGTGCCGCAAGGCGCTTGAGCTCGCCGTGAAGTGGGTGTACGCGGCGGACAAGATGATAACTGCGCCGTACCGCGATAATCTACAGTCGCTGATTCACGAGCCGACGTTCCGCGACGCTATGGGCAACGACGAAACGTGGAGGAAGCTGCCGCTCGTCGTCAAGCTCGGCAATCTCGCGGTGCATACGGCGCGAAGCGTCGGCGCGGGGGACGCGCTCGCTTCGCTGCGCGCGCTTTTCGAGTTCGTCGAATGGATTGATTACTGCTACGGCGCGGAGTACAAGGAGCGCGTTTTCGACGCGAAGCTGATTCCGCCCGCGAGGGACGCGGCTGCGGAGAAGAGGGCCGCGGAGAGCGAGCAGATCATTGCGGAGCGCGACGCGCGCATCGAGGCTCTGCTCGCGCAGATTCGCGAAATGTCCGCGCTCTACACGGAGAAGAAGGACGAGCGCAGGGAGGCGCGGCGTTTCGAACCGGAAGATCTATCTGAGTTTGGGGCGCGCAGGATTTATATAGACGTGGACATGAAGGAGGCCGGATGGAATTTCTCCGGCCCGGAGGCGGACGTGGCTGTTGAGTACCCCGTCGATGACATGGCGGGCGTACCGGGGCAGGCCGGCTTTGTGGACTACGTGCTTTTCGGGCGCAATGGCCTGCCGCTCGCTGTTGTCGAGGCGAAGCGCACTAGCCGCGACCCGAACGTCGGGCGCAGGCAGGCGGAGCTCTACGCGGACGCGCTGGAACGCAGGTTCGGCAGGCGGCCGATGATGTTCACGACGAACGGCTTCGAGACTTATTTCTGGGATGACGCGAGCGGCCCGCAGCGGCGCGTGAGCGGCATTTTCAGCCGCGAGGATTTGCAGAAGCTGATGGACCGCAGGAGAGAGCGCCGTTCGCTTGCTTCAGTTAGGATAGACGACAAGATCACAGACCGTTATTATCAGAAGGAGGCCGTCCGCGCCGTCTGCGCGCAAATGGAGCGCGGCGTGCGGCGGCATCTGCTGGTGATGGCGACTGGGACGGGCAAGACGCGCACGGCTTCGAGCCTTGTGGACGTGCTGAGCCGCGGCGGGTACGTCACGAACGTGCTGTTCCTCGCCGACCGCGTAGCGCTCGTGAAGCAGGCGAAGAACGCCTTTAAGAATCATCTGCCCGATATGTCGCTCTGCAATCTCTGCTCGAACAGGGACGACCGCAGCGCGCGCATCGTGTTCTCAACCTATCCGACGATGCTGAACGCCATCGATTCCGCGCGCGCCGACGACGGGCGGCGGCTCTTTACTCCTGCGCATTTCGATTTAATCATCATAGACGAGAGCCACAGGAGCATTTTCAAGAAGTACCGCGCGATTTTCGAGTATTTCGACGCGGCGCTGGTCGGGCTGACGGCGACGCCTAAGACCGACGTGGACCGCAACACCTATGATTTTTTCGAGATGGAGCAGGGCGTGCCGACCTACGCTTACGACTACGACACGGCTGTGAAGACGGACAAGGTGCTCGTGCCGTACTACAACTGCGAGGTAAGGACGAAGTTCCTTGAAGAGGGCATTTCATACGACGATTTGTCCGACGAGGACAAGGCGCGCTACGAGGACGATTTTGCGGAGGACGGCGGGATGCCGGAGTTCATCCCTCCCGCGGAGCTCAATAAATTCGTTTTCAACGAGACGACGGCCGACACTGTTTTGCAGGATTTGATGGAGAACGGCATCCGCGTTGCTGGTGGCGACCGCCTCGGCAAGAGCATAATTTTCGCGCAGAACAAGGTTCACGCCGAGTTCATCGTAAAGCGTTTCAACAAGCTCTATCCGCAGTATCACGGCAGGTTCGCGCGGCGCGTCGTCTGCGGCGACTCATACGCGCAGACTTTGCTGGAGGATTTTGAAGTTCCCGACAAGGAGCCGCACATAGCCGTCTCGGTGGATATGATGGACACGGGCATAGACGTGCCCGAAGCGGTGAATCTCGTATTTTTCAAGAAAGTTTATTCAAAGACGAAGTTCTGGCAGATGATAGGGCGCGGCACGCGGCTCTGCCCCGGGCTGGGCTGCGTCGATAAGATAGACGGCGAATATACGGATAAGCGCCGTTTTATAATTTTCGACTACTGCGGGAATTTCGAGTATTTCCGCGCGCATAAGGAAGGCTTTGAGGGGCGTGAGGTGAAGACGCTCTCGGAGAGCATATTCGGCAGGCGCGTGAAGATCGCCGCGGCGCTTGAGGACGGCGCTTACGCCGGAGAGGATTTTCAAAGCTGGCGGCGCGGGCTTACGGAGGAGTGCCGCGCGCAGGTCGATGCGCTGAACAGGTCTCTTGTGTCGGTAAGGCTGAATCTGCGTTGGGTGGAGAAATTCAGGCGCGCGGAGGCTTTCGAGCATATCGGCGAGAGCGACAAGAGCGATCTGCTGCGCCACGTCGCGCCGCTTGTTTGTTCCGGGGAGGCCGACGAGTTTGCAAAGAGGTTCGATAATTTCATCTACGGCCTTATTCTGTCGAAGATGGAAAAATCCCCGGCTTTCAGGCGCGCGAAGGAGCAGCTATGTTCCGTGGCCGCGGCGCTGGAGCGCAAGGCCGCCGTGCCGCAGGTGGCGGAGAAGCTCGACTTCATACGCGAGGTCCAGTCAGACGAATTCTGGAACGCGGGAGATATTCTGCTGTTCGAGCGCGCGCGGCGCGAGCTGCGCGGCCTTATAAAATTTCTCGACGACGGCGGCGAGGAGCGTCGGCGCGTCGTGACGAAGCTGGCGGACCCAGTGCTCGAACGGCGCGAGGGCGAGACGATAGACGCGGCCTACGACTTCGACGACTACAGGGCTAAGGTAAATCGTTATATCAACGAGCACGGCGATATCCCCGCAATTTACAAGCTGACGCACAACGTCCCGCTCACGCGGGAAGATTACGGAACTTTGGAGCGCCTGCTGACCGTCGAGCTCGGCAGCGCGGAGGACTACCGCCGAGAGTTCGGCGAAACGCCCTTCGGCCTTCTCGTGCGGCGCATCGCCAAGATGGACCACTGCGCCGCGATGGAGGCTTTTTCAAATTTCATAAACGACGAGTCGCTCAACGACGCTCAGATAGCTTTCGTGCGCAAGGTGATTTTATATATTGAACAGAACGGCTACATGGAGGCCGATGATTTGCGCAGGCCGCCGTTCGACAAGCCTGCGAGTTTCTTCAAGCTCTTCGACGCAGAGAAACGGAAGGCTCTGCTGGCCGCGGTGATGACGGTGCGCGGCAACGCGGTCATTTCTTCCCCGAAGGCGTGATTTTCTGATTTTCCTTTATGCGCGACACGCCGCGCCAGAACGGCACGAAGAGGACGAGCGCCGCGCACATCGCCAGAAAGTCCGCTATAGGCGTGGCCCAGACTATGCCTTTGACGCCGAATAGCGCGTTCATCAGGAACATGAACGGAACGTCCAGCCCGCCTTTGCGCAGCACCGAAAGCAGGGCGGGTTCTGTTTTTCTGCCTACGGATTGGAACGAGGTTATGGCTAGCATAGTTATCGCTATGCAAGGCCCAGTGATGCAGATGATGCGCTGGAACAGCCGCCCGTAGCGCACCGTCTCCGCGTCGTTTATGAATGCGCGGACTATCGGCCCGGCGCAGGTGAAGAGGAGCAGCGAACCCACGGCCGCGACTGTGAAGCTGAGCATGAAGTCTATTTTAATCGCGTCGGTCATGCGGCGGTAGTTCTTAGCGGAGTAGCTGTAGCCGACGAGCGGGAGCACGCCCTGAGACATGCCTGTTGAGACCGCGTAAGAGAGCATGTCTATCTTTTTCGCAACTTCTATTCCGGCGACGGCGGCGTTTGAATAGCCTGACATCAACTTGTTTATGACTACGTTGGAGAACACCCCGGTCAGGTTCATCAGGCAGCTAGGCAGCCCGACGAGCAGGACTTCCTTCGGGATGCCGCGTTTCAGCGTATCCCGAAGCCGCTAATGTAAACGAAGCCCGGAAAGCCTTGTGGGACAAGACCTTCCGGGCTTCATATGTAACTGGAGTAGCACCCCGGTTATTGTAAACGGTGAAAATTTTAGGAAGATAAGCGGTCATTCATTAAAGTTAAGGGACAAAATGCGGTCTGGATAGGCATGTATTATTGAGCATAATAAGGAATCTAGGGAGGGTATTCATTAGAGATTTAACTGATCAATTGAAAGTTAATTATTTCAATAGACTTTTTGCACGTAAGTTCCATCATCAATTGCTTTGATTTTTCTAAACCAAGTTTCAATTTCTTCCCAGGCTCCAATGTGCTCCAACTCCTCCTTGGAAATTTTCTTTGACAAAGATCCATTTAGACGGGATTTAATAATTTGTTCTCTCCTATCTGCATCACTAATGTTTTGCATACACAATTCTGATAACAATTTAGGGACATCACGTTGGTACCAATCTTCTTTATATCGATCAAGTGACACTTTGAATTCAGATTCCACCGATTCACGTGGAAAATAATTTTCCATCTCTCTTCTTAAAGTAGACCACCCAAAACGGCGCCCATCTTTAGCGATATTAATTTCTTCTATTAGATCAAGATATTTTTGAACATCACTATCAGTAATATATATTTCTTTCAAGTTACTTTGTGTGAAATAGTCATGATTAATCCAGTCAACTAAACGTCCTCCTTGAAGTGGTATTAAAGGAATACGTTCCTTCTGTAAGTCATTTCTTTTAGCTCGGGTATATTTTGGTTAAGGTTAAAGAGAAAGTTTACATCATTTGGCCCTTCAACATATATTATAGTTTTGGTTGCTGCATACGGAAGTATGCCCAAATCAGCAGTGATATATTTTGCCTTCTTGTGCTCATCATTTTCAGCGACAACTTGCCCGTTTTCGGACCGCATCAAAAAGATAAGTTGCTTTATATTTACCAGTTTTGCTATTTCAGGTGTGTGGCTGGTTACAATGATCTGGTGAGATGGTCTTAATGAAAGTTCATTTAATGTTTCAAAAATCATCCGCTGATAATCTGGATGTTGGCTAGTCTCCGGCTCCTCAATCGCATATATTAACTGCCTATCAGGCTCTTGAGCTATAGCTTTTTCAGCTTCGGCTCTAAAATAGCTCAAAAGAATCAATCTTCTGACTCCGCTACCACGTTTATTTAGTGGTATTCCATTATCCGACACCAAGTCAAAATTAAACGAGGAATCTATTGGCTTTAATGTAACAACCGGCTTTATATCTTTCGCCACTGCACTATCTAATTCTGCAAGTTTTTGAATTGTACGATGTCCAATTTCCTCTACATTTTCCTTTACCTTTTGTTGCAGTTTTTCAATTTCTGCGTCCATTTCGGCTAGTACGGCTTTTGTTACAGCTTTAAGAGGGTCTTGAATTTCACTGTCTTTATCAGTGTTTTTTCGATCGGATTCAAACAGAAAATATTGAGGAAATTGTTTCGATAGGCTGTCCCCAATATTTTTGGCATCCTCTTTGGAAGTATCAATATCAATTGTTGAGCACTCAATTGGAGCTACGAGTTCTTTCGAATATATTGCACGTCTCAGTTCAGCAGATATAGAGCGTTTCTCTGGTATATAGACAGGATCATCTTTATACTTATCATATATTTTTTGCAATGAAGAGATTTTTTCTAATACGAGAGGTTTATCATACTGTTTTGGATAAAATGCAACAATATATGTTTTTAGAGAACTTTTTGTGATACTTCCGCTATGACAATCCCAGCTTTTCTTTATTTCAAGTAAGCCTTCCTCATTAAGTAAAAATTCATCTCTACAATTTGTGTAGTTTGTGGAATCAATTAGAATCGTCCCATCGGCAACATCAAAGCAACATATAATTGATATTATTGGATCTTCGGCGTATACACACAAATCTGAAATATCTATCTTTATTTTATCTGAATTAAAGAATATTTCGAGTGCCTCAAGTATAGTTGATTTCCCTATATCGTTTCTTCCAATAATTACATTGAAATCTGCGTCAAAATCTACTTCAAAATGTTTATACACACGGAAATTCTGTAATTTAATTTTCTTTAGTATCATATTCGGCCCCCCAAAACTCACTTTTTTCTTTTAACAGTTGCCTGAACAGCTTTCGGTGTACCGCATACTTCTATCCGAGTATTAACCCCTTTCTTCGCTGTCAATTGTAAAATCTTTTCTATGGATACCTCACTGACTATATCGAAAATATCTTTCACAGATAAAATACGTCTGGAAATATTATACTAGCCGATTTATTGCAAAGGCAGACTCACTTCCACGGTATCATGAAGCATTTTGTGTATTGTATCATTTTGACAATCTATACTTCCAATGTCCATCCATGCGAGATTTTATAATCTTTTTCTCTGATACCAAACCAGCAAGAATTCTATTCGCCGTTGCAGGCGATACCCCACACAGTTCTCGCACATCGGCATTCATGATATAGTCGTGAGTTTTGAGATGCTCCTGAATCTTGTTCCAACGAAGCGTAGCCTTGTCCATCTTCCTATCACTCATTTCGCCGCTCGTTCCAATTGCTTCCATTAGTGATGCTTTGATGGCTGAGAGCATAAACTCAATAAATACCGTAGACTCTCCCGCATCATTGGAGGCATTGATGGCAGCATAATACTTCTGCTGTCGGTCATGGATGATGGACTCCACTGGGAGCCAGGCAAACGCCGAATTCCACTTGGAGAGCAGCAGCGTATGCCACAGTCTCCCCACACGCCCATTCCCATCGGCAAAGGGATGGATTAACTCCAACTCATAGTGGAACACACAGCTGCGAATCAGCATATGCACCTCGCTGGTCTTTGCCCATTCCAGCAACTCCATGACCAGATCAGGGACATACTGTGGAAGGGTGCCAAAATGCAGAATATGCCCTTCGCTGTCTACCACCCCCACAGGTCGAGTGCGAAAAACGCCGGATTCCTCCACCAATCCCCGGGTCATGATGCCATGGGCAGTCAGCAGGTCGTCCACCGAGTATGGGTCCAGTTCCTCCAGCCGCTCGTAGATCTCATAGGCGTTCTTGACCTCGGCAATATCTTTGGGTGGCGCCAGAACATGCTTGCCGTTCAAAACAGCAGTTACCTGCTCCAAGGAAAGGGTGTTCTGCTCAATGGCCAGCGACCCGTGGATGGTTCGGATGCGGTTGGCACGGCGGAGCGTGGGACTTGTGGATAGGGGAGAGGCCGCCGTCAAACGGCCCACCAGCTCTGCAATCTCCGCCACATAGCCGATAATCTGATTTGTTATTTCAAAAGGAGGTTTTTTATTTTTCATAATACACCTCGCTGGCTCAATAATTATTTCTATTATACCGCGCATCGCTCATTTCATCAATCAAAATAAACTTATGCTTGAGTGATGCTTTGCATTCTGAGGGGAAGAACTGCTATGATAATTTCGAAAAGACCTGTCTGCAAAAGTAGCCGTCTGATACTGCATCAGACGGCTACTTTTGCAGTAGAATAGAGATTCCCTTCTAAAAAGACATGCCGAGGCCTGTCCAGAAGGTCCTACCAGGACAGATCCCCGGTGGCCGTATGCTCTGTGAACCGGGAGCCGTGGTAGGGGCAATCCCAGGTGTGCTCCTGGGGGTTCTATTTCAGTGTACAGCCCAGGTGGAAGCAGTGCCTGGGTAGGAGAGAGCCGGCCGACCATGGCCTCCCAGCCATTGACGGACGGCTGGGGACGGAACGCGGAACGGGAAGGGGAGAGGACATCCGTCCGGCTCATGCACTCTTGGGCCGCCCAGTGATACCGCTCCACTGTGCCGGGGTAGTGCCGACCGACAAAGTCCAGCAGGATCTGACAGGTGTTGCCCTTCTTATAAGTGCGGCGGCCGCTTGCTCAGCAGGAGCAGCCTGGCGTGATTGCGGAAGGATAGACGTCCTCCTGGGCGGCATCGATATACCATGCTGCCCACGGCCTGGACGCCCCCAGGGCGATGACATAGGAGCGGCGCTGATACAGCTTATTTTGTTTGGCTTATTTCTTCAAATCCGCAATAGACTCATCAATATCGGTGGATTCCTTTACAGACTGGGCTTTTGACAGTCTTTCCGCTTCCTGCAAGGCGGCAATCGTTTCTTTTGAAAAGTAGGAGGTTGATTTCTGCTTTGAGCAGTAAAACCCGCTTGTCAGGCGTTTTCGCCTTTTGAGCATAATTACCTCGGTTTTGCTGAATCAGACAATATCGTCCAAATGAACTGATACAATGTGGCCCATATAGAAAAGACGCGAGATACGACTTGGGCTTAGGAGGCGGACCCTCTATCCTGGTGAGGTACGGGGGCATATACAAAAATTATTCAGTTATACACGGCTCTGGGATTCGAACGGTTCGATTGTTAGGAGGGCGGTGCTCTGTCCAGCTGAGCTACTGGCGCGTATACAATTTTTATTCGTTTCTGTGACCCCGGCGGTCGAGAACCCGCCAAATGTTAGGAGGAGCGTGCTCTATCCTAAATAAAAAGGAGACTAAAATGGGAAATATTAAGATAAATGATTTATCTGGGAGTATTACACTTCCATTCTTCGAAGCCATGTCTCAGCGAATGCCGATTGCGGCCACCAACAAACTTTATCAGGTCCTGGAGAACATGTATGAACAAGGCCTGAATGCCGAAGCTGCAGTGGTTCTGTATTCCTTAATTTTATTGTCTGACATACACTACCCGCAGACGTTTTGGAAAATGCAAGGAGACCTTTCTCTGATGAAAAATTTTGCGGGAGAAGTATTGACTGATTTGGGGGAGATCCTCAATGAATATCTGTAAAGCGCTAAGAGATATGCCAAGCCGATGGGCTTGGTTTTTTTATGCCTAAATTTTGGGACAAGCAAATCCTCTTTCTTGCAAACATAGGAATAGAGAAAGCATGTGAGAGGAGTGATCTGATTGAAGCGGCAAACGATACAGGTGCGATATGAGTTCTCTCAGAAGGAGGATGCGCGGGAAATTTTTTTGCGCTCGTTTCGGCTTTTTCTCGACCGAAGCCTTGCGCAGAAATTTCACAGCGCTTTACAATAGCTGTGATGAATGGCCGCTTATCTCAGGAGGTATGATACGTACTTAGAGATAAGCAATCCCATGGATTACCATGCGGCTTTATACATCAGACTATCGAAGGAGGATGAAAGCGAGGGACCATCTCAGAGTGTCCAGAACCAGGAATCCCTGCTGCGGGAGTTTGTGCAACAGCACCGGCTGAGCGTCTACGATACCTATGTGGACGACGGCTGGAGCGGTACCAACTTCGACCGCCCGGATTTTCAGAGGATGATCGCTGACATCGAGGCGAAGAAGGTCAATATGGTCATCACCAAAGACCTCTCCCGTCTAGGGCGCGACTACATCATGACCGGCCACTACATGGAGCGGTACTTCCCGGAGCACCGGGTGCGGTACATCTCCCTGCTGGACGGTATCGATACCGGTGTGGACTCCACCGCCAACGACATTACGCCCTTCCGGGCTATCATGAACGACATGTATGCCAAGGACATCTCCAAGAAGATCAAGAGCGTCAAGCGGGATAAGCAGCGAAAGGGCCAGTTCATCGGCGGCAAACCGGTGTACGGCTACAAAATGCACCCCACAGAGAAAAACAAAATCGTCATTGATGAGGAAGTGGCGCCCGTTGTCCGGCGGATCTTTGCCCTGGCCCTCTCCGGCATGAGCTGCCGGAACATTGCTACACTCCTCAACCAGGAGGGGGTGCCCACCCCGGCCACCTACGCAAACCTTACAGTGGCACGGCCCGGCCCCTATACGGGCCTGTGGAGCAGCGAGCGGATCTCCGATATGCTGCAAAACGAGACCTACATTGGCAACATGGTGCAGGGGCGCAGCGTGAAGATCAGCTACAAATCCAAGAAGTGCCTGCGCCAGGACCCGGCCAACTGGGTGGTGGTGGAGGGCACTCACGAGCCAATGGTGGACGGGGAGACCTTTCGAAAAGTGCGGATGCTGGTCAACAGCCGCAAGCACACCCGGAGCCGAACTTATGACTTTCTGCTGAAAGGGCTGATCTTCTGCCACGAGTGCGGCTATCCGCTGGCGGTGCTCAACCGGAAAAACGCCAGGGGGGAGGATGTGCTGTACTTCGTCTGCCGCACCTACCAGCGTTTTACCAAAGCGGGCGTCTGCACCTGCCACTCCATCAAAGAAAAAACGGTGACTGATGCGGTGGTTGCCAAGGTACGGGAGGTCTGTCAAGCCTATCTGAACCCGGACGAACTGCTGCCGGTGGCCCGTGAGGCCGTGGAGAATGCCAGAAAGCAGAGCAGTCTGGAGATGGAACTCCAGACACTCCAGTCCAAGATAGACAGCCTCACCGCTAACCTGGACCGGATGTATACGGATCGGCTCAGCGGGCTGTTGCCGGAGGCGGACTTCCAGCGTATCTTCGGCCGGATTAAACTGGAGCGGGAGCAGCTGGAGGAAAAACGGCAGGCCCTGGAGTTTCAGAAAAAAAGCCCCGTCCGCAGTGAGGACAGGGCCAGGGAACTGGTGCAGCGATTTATCGTAACAGCAGGGGAGAGCCGGGAACTGCTGGTCAGCCTCATCGAGCGGGTGGAGCTCACCGAGGGCAAGGAAGTCATTATCAAATTCCGTTTCGCCCAGCTGGACGAAACGGCAGAAAGCCAGACACCGCAAGGGACTGCAACCTTTGAGACGGCGTAATTTTCCGGAGCCAATCGCTTACAATAGCCGAGTCGCTATGTATAGTAGCGCGGATGAAATGATATATCAGTCCCCCCGCCGCTGCGGAGTATCAATATGACGAAGTAGAGCGTCGCGGCGGCGTTTGAGACCAGCGTGGCCACAGCAGCTCCTGTGAGGCCGAGGCGGAGCGGGAATATAAATATCGGGTCGAGAAATATGTTGAGCACGCCTCCGAAACCCATGCCGAAACTCGCCTGCGCGGAACGCCCTTCCGCACGCACGAGATGGGCGAGTTCCTGGTTGAGCACAGTCGGAACCGCGCCTATTGTGACCGTCCAGAAAAGATAGTCGGTGCAAAAGCCGTAAGTGCCTTCGTTCGCGCCTATGGCGGGGAGCAGGAGGGGCTGAGCCAGGACGAGAGCCGCACCGTAGGCGGCTGACGCCGCGACTGCGCTCCATATGCAGAACGACGCCGCTCGCTTCGCCTTCCCATGGTCGCCCGCTCCAAGGGAGCGTGACGTGAGGCTCGCGCCTCCTATGCCGAACAGGTTTGCAAGTCCCGTTAGGAATATGAATACAGGCATACAGATAGAGACCGCAGCGACTTGGTTCGGGTCTCCTATCTGTCCTATGAAGAATGTGTCGGCCATGTTGTAGACGACGGTGATAAGCTGGCTTATGACGGTCGGGATTATGAGAGATATTACCGCTTTTTGTACCGGCGCGTCCTCGAAGAGGATTTCTTCCCGGGTTTTCACCGCCGTCCGCCTCCGCGCCTGCGCAGCTCGCCTGCTATGCACTCTATCGCCGTTTTGTAGCTTTCGGAGGCGGCGACAGAGTATCCGGAAAAACCTCCGGCGTGTTCGTGGACGGCGAAGCCAGCCATTACTGCGCGCAGGATACGCTGCCAGTGTATCTGCTCCGTCTCGTCGTCGAGGCCGTAGGAGGCAATCACGTTCATTATAGGTTTTATAATCTCCTCGCCTGCGGCGGCGGCCCCTCCTCCGCAGCGGACGAAGCCCATAATAAAGCAATAGAGCCGGTAATGCTCCGCGACAAAGGCCCTGTACTCCTCCGCAAGCGCAAACAGCGCGCAGTCATCGGACCGTCCTGCGACTGCGCGCCGTTCCGCCTCTATGAGCATAGAAGCGGCGTAAACCGATACTTTTTCAAGCAGTTTGTCCATGTTCTCAACGTGTCCGTAGAGCGACGCAGTTTTCACGCCGAGCCTCCGCGCAAGAGCGCTCATGGAGAATTCTTGATAACCGTCGGCTTCAATGAGGCTAGCGGCCTCCCTCACTATAATTTCCTGGTTCAACCCGCGTCTCGGCATTTCGTCACCTTCGTCAAAAACTAATGTCGTTAGGAATAATAATCCTAATAACTTTAGTTTGTCAAAGGGTGGAGCGTCGCGCCGCCGCGCGAGCGAAAACGCGGAATGTCATACAGTTATGAAAAGACTGAGCCGCATCAGGCGATCCGCTTTGCGGATATGGAGGACGCCTCCTCCGGCTATACGTGCGCGGATCGCAGTCATATATGCAAAGTTTCGGTAAAGGTGTTACAATAACGCGAGTACCATAAATCCATACGGAGGTGTTTGTATATGAGCAAAGAAAGGTATCTTATTTCGTCGGAATCGGTGACGGAAGGGCACCCTGACAAACTCGCAGATCAAATATCCGACGCCGTTCTCGACGCGATACTTGAGGCGGACCCGATGGGCCGCGTCGCCTGTGAGACGCTTGTGACGACTGGGCTCGTCATGGTCGCGGGGGAGATCAGCACTAACTGCTACGTCGATATCCCGAAGATTGCGCGCAAGACTGTCAAGGAAATCGGCTATACTCGCGCGAAGTATGGCTTCGACGGCGATACCTGCGCGGTGCTTACGACGATAGACGAGCAGTCCGGCGACATCGCGCTCGGAGTAGACAAGGCTAAGGAAGCGAAGGAGCTTTCCGACGACGAAATCGACGCCATAGGAGCGGGCGACCAGGGGCTTATGGTCGGCTACGCCTGCAATGAGACGGAAGAGCTGATGCCGCTGCCGATTTCGCTCGCGCACAAGCTTGCCCGCCGCCTCGCGGAGGTGCGCAAGAATAAGACTCTGCCGTATCTTCGCCCGGACGGGAAGAGCCAGGTAACAGTCGAGTACGAGAACGGGAAGCCCGTCCGCGTCGATACGGTCGTCATCAGCACGCAGCATCATCCTGCAATCGACCAGAAGCAGATTGAGGCCGACATCATAGAGCACGTCATCAAGCCCGTCATACCGGCGGAGCTTATTACGGCGAAGCCGCGCATCTTCGTGAACCCGACGGGGCGTTTCGTCCTCGGCGGCCCGCAGGCAGACAGCGGCCTTACGGGGCGCAAAATAATCGTAGACACCTACGGCGGCGCTGTGCCGCACGGCGGCGGCGCGTTCTCGGGCAAGGACCCGACGAAGGTCGACCGTTCCGGCGCGTACATGGCGCGCTACGCGGCGAAGAACGTCGTGGCGGCTGGGCTTGCCGACGCCTGCCAGATTCAGGTCGCCTACGCCATCGGCGTGGCTAAGCCCGTTTCAATAATGGTCGAGACCTTCGGCACCGGCAAGATAAAGGACGAAGAGATCACGGAGCTGCTGCGCGAGAACTTCGACTTCCGCCCCGCGGCGATAATCCGCGACCTCGAGCTGCGCAAGCCGCAGTACAGGCGCCTCGCCTCCTACGGACACATGGGACGCATCGACCTCGACCCGATGCCGGCGTGGGAGCGCACGGACAAGGCCGAGACTCTCAAGAACGCGGCTAAACGCTTCGCGTAAACGCAATATTTTCGGGCGGCCCTCGGGCCGCCCTTTTTGTTTGATTTTGTCACGTCCGCATATTTTCAAGGAATTTCTGCACATTTTCTTTCCGAGCAACTGTCCGGCCTGCGGACGGCTCGCCGTCGCTTTTTGCAAAAAATGTCTCGACGAGGCCGCGGCGTCGCCGCCGCAGCCGTTCTGCGCCGAGTGCGGCGGCCCTTACGGCAAACCATGCTGTCACGACAGCGTGCCGTGCTGCGCGGCTGCCTTTCACGACGGCGCGGCGCGTGATTTCATTCTCGCGCTCAAGTACCGCAATATGCGCGCGTTAGGCCACGCAATGGGCGAGCGTATGGCGGCGGCCTTCCCGCGTCCTGAGGCGGACTGTGTCGTGCCGATGCCGCTGCACATAGGGAGCCGGCGAGCCTACAACCAGACTGAGCTTATCGCGCGCGGCCTCGCTTCGAGCTGGGGGCTTCCGGTCGAAACCTGCGCCGTGAGCTGGGGCGTGCGCCGCGCCCCTCAGACGGGGCGTAGCGCTGCGGAGCGCGCCGGGATTTCAGCGGACGCTTTCGCCGTCTCGGATTTGCTGCGTGGGCGGAGCGTCGTCCTCGTCGACGACGTTTACACGACTGGCTCGACTGTGCGCGCGGCGCTCTCGGCGCTGCGGCGGGCGGGCGCGCGTCCTGCCGCGGTTATGCTGTGGACGCGCCGCCTCGCTTCAAGCGAACCTGCCGCCGCGTGGCCTGGTGACTCTGAATCGCTCTTGTAATATCTGCTATAATGCTATGTATAAATAATAAAGCGGCATCAAGGAGGAATAAACTATGCTTCGCAGAGTTGGTGTTTTGACGAGCGGAGGCGACTCGCCGGGGATGAACGCTTCGATACGCGCCGTCACTCGCACGGCTTTATATCATGGGCTTGAAGTTATCGGGATCAGGCGCGGCTACGAGGGGCTGCTTGACGGGGACTTTGTGCCGATGACGCGCAGCACCGTCGGCGGCATCCTCATGCACGGCGGGACGATACTGCGCACCGCAAGATGCCTTGAGTTTATGCGTCCCGAGGGCGTCAACGCCGGCGTTTCAAAGCTGAAGGAAAACGATATAGACGCGCTCGTAGTTATAGGCGGCGACGGCTCTTTTCATGGCGCTCTTGAGCTTCATAAGCGCGGCGTGCAAGTCGTCGGCGTGCCGGGAACGATAGATAACGATATGGCCGGTACAGATTGCACGATAGGTTTCGACACCGCCTGCAATACTGCGCTTGAGTGCATCGGCAAGCTGCGCGACACGGCGTCGAGCCACGACCGCATGTTCATCGTCGAGGTCATGGGCCGTCACGCAGGCTTTCTCGCGCTCGAAACCGCGGTAGCCTGCGGCGCTGAATTCGTACTAGTGCCTGAAATTCCAGTCGACATCGAGGCGATTATCAATAAGATACATTACGCTAAGGAGCACGGTAAGACGCATTCTATAATTGTGCTCGCGGAGGGCGTCATGCCGGCGCACGAACTTGCTGACAAGCTGCAAGGGCGCTGTGACTATGACCCGAGGATAGTCGTCCTCGGACATATCCAGCGCGGCGGCGCTCCGTCGAGCTTCGACGCCGTGCTCGCATCGCGTCTTGGCTACGCCTCCGTCGAATGCCTGCTCAAAGGGCAGAGCGGCGTAATGGTGGGACGCGTCAACGGCGAGATAGTAGCATCGCCGCTTGAGAAAGCTTGGGAGGAGCGCAGGCCGCTTGACCAGGACATGCTCCGCATAATGGAGACGCTGAGTATATAAAGTAATGTAACGGCGACGGAACGACGCCGTCGCTCAATGCCGGGAGGAGGCCGCCACGATGAACGAAGCCTTGTTTGAAAGCTTTGCGAAAGATTTGACGGCGCTTATCGCATGCGACGAAGCCGGACGCGGCGCGTCGCGCCTTAGCAGCCATAGCGAGCTTATGCGCGCGGCCTCTGCTTTTGCTCCGCTCGGCAAAGTCGCCGTCGTGTCCGGATTTTATGTGCCTTCCGCCGGCGCGCCGGAGACAGACGGCCCCGGAGGCGCGGCGATACTCGCCCGAGCTTTCCAGCGCGAGGGGCGCGAGTGCGAAATATGGACCGACGAGCGTTGCTTCGAAGTGATCGAGAAATGTGCGGAGGCTGCGGGCTGCATGGCTGGAACGGTGAAAATCGCGCCCATGTCGCTTAGCTCCGTCGCGCCTGAAGGGCTTATATTCGTCGAGCGCCTTGGACGCGCGGCCGACGGCCGCTACTATAATTTCAAAAAGCAGGACATAACCGAATGGTGCGCGCCGCTCGACGCCTTGGCGGACGAGGCCGGAAAATTTGGAATCCGGACGATAGGCATAGGCGACGGCGGCAACGAGGCAGGGATGGGCGGCTGTTACGCGGAGCTCAGTGTTCTGCTGCCGGATTACGTTTCATGTCTGTCGGTCGTGCGCGCTGAGTTCGCGCTGACCTCGGATGTGAGCAACTGGGGAGCATACGCGCTCACGGACGCATTGTCTTTTGTATGGGGCGTCTCGCGCGGCATAGAGCCCGGCGAAGAAGCTAAGATGCTCGAAGCCGCGCTGCGTGCCGGCGCTGTTGACGGAATCAGCGGAAAGCTCGAAATGTCTGTAGACGGCTTCACGGTTGAGCTGCTCGAAGAAAAAGTTTACGAGTTAAAATCCCTCCGGGAAAGGTACGAAACGCGCCGCACGGCGGAAAATTGAAAAGTTTTATTAGAAATTATACCGAGGTCTATATATTTTCCCATTAACTCATGTTAGAATGATTCTTTAGAGACTGGTGGCACATATGGAACGAGATCACGGAAAGAGTTCTGGACGGCGGCCCCTTCTATTGCTTGGCGCGGCGGTCGTCATACTTGTAATATTAAGCGTCGTTAGTCTGAGAACAGGCATCCTCGGCAGCTCTTTCTCCATAGACAAGGCGGTTGTCTGCATCGAACTTGACAAAGACCGTCTCCCGCACAAGGTAAGACAAACAATCCAATACGGCGTGCGTCAGGTATGTCTGTGGTTTCAGTATTCCTCAGCTCCGGGAGGTAATCACCTGGAGATTGCATGGTATTACGAAAATGAAAAAGTGCTCTCCGAATCGCTGAAGCTGATGACGAAGGACGGAATGAGGGCTTTCTACCTACTTCAGGAGGAGGGGACTCCGCTTCCCGTCGGAAAATACAGGGTTACCATTTCATCAGCAACCAAGGTGCTGAGCAGTCTTGATTTTGAGATAGTAAGAAAAAATAACGATAATTAAAAACGGAGGCTATTGACTTGCCAAGAAAAAAAGCTGAACCGGACGACGGTACTACGATAGTTAAGCGAAGAGGCAGAGCTAGCAAAGCACAAGCCGAAACTCAGGAAGGCGAAGCCACGGAGATGGACGCCGCAACGCTCCCAGCAACTGAACTAAACGAAGAAGCTCCCGCCAAGAAGAAAAGAACATACACCAGAAAACAAGCAGACACGACTGGTGGCGAGGCCGAAAAGCCGCGCCGCGGAAGAAAGAAAAAAGAGGAGAATGCGCCGGAGGCGGAGTCACAGGGGCCCAAGGAAGCAGATGAGCAGCCTGCAAGACGCGGACGCAACGCTACTAAAGAAATAGAGCCGCGTCAGGAAAGCATCTTCGACACGGCGATGGAGACGGCGGAGACGCCTTCGGCTGAAGAGACGGCCCAAACGCCGCCGGCGGATGAGGGTATGGAACAGTCCGCAGATGAACCCGCTGAGAATGCGGCGGAAGGGACCGAAGCGCCGGCTTCGGAGGAGCAGGCTGAACTGCCAGCCGAGGCAGAGACGCCGCAGCCGGAGATGCTACAGCGCAACGAACGCGGGCAGATCCGCCACCAGCACCCCAAGCTAGGCTTCAGCCAGCTCGCCGGAGAGACCCTCGCGGAGCTCAGAAAAATAGCGAAGGACACCGGCGTCACTTCTATAACCACGAGAAGAAAAGACGACCTTATCAACGACATACTCAAAATGCAGGCGGAAGCTCTCGGCTACCGCTATAACGGAGGAACGCTTGAGTGTATGCCAGAGGGCTACGGCTTCCTTCGTCCGTCGGGGCTCCTGCCCAGCAGCAACGACATATATGTATCGGCATCGCAGATAAGACGCTTCGGCCTTCGCAACGGCGATGTCGTATGGGGCATCATCCGTCCGCCGAAGGATCAGGAACACTACGAAGCGCTGCTCCGCGTCGAGAACGTGAACTTCACTGATCCAGAGGAAGCGCGTAGACGTCCGCACTTTGAGGCCCTGACGCCGATATTCCCGAATGAAAAACTTCAGCTTGAGACGGATCGCCGCCAGATAGCGACGCGCATCGTCGATATATTTGCCCCGATAGGCAAGGGCCAGCGTGCGCTCATAGTATCGCCGCCGAAAGCTGGAAAAACGACTCTGCTCAAGAGCTTAGCCCATTCGATAACGACCAATCACCCTGAAGTAATCCTCATGGTACTGCTCATAGACGAGCGCCCAGAGGAAGTCACGGACATGGCGCGCTCCGTAGACGGCGAAATCATAGCCTCGACCTTCGACCGCCCTGCGGAAGAACATCTCCGCGTCGCGGGGCTGGCTCTCGAGAAGGCGAAGCGCCTCGTCGAAGTTTCGAAAGACGTCGTGCTGTTGCTCGACTCCATTACCAGGCTCGCGCGCGCCTCAAACCTCGTAGTGCCGCCGTCCGGACGTACTCTTTCCGGCGGTATGGATCCTGCTGCCCTATATTTCCCGAAGAAATTCTTTGGGGCAGCGCGCAATATAGAGAACGGCGGAAGCCTCACGATAATAGGCACCTCGCTCGTCGAGACAGGCAGCCGCATGGACGACGTGATATACGAAGAATTCAAGGGTACCGGCAACATGGAAGTCCATCTCTCTCGCAAGATTGCGGAGCAGAGGATATTCCCAGCCCTCGACATCACGAAGTCCGGCACGCGCAAAGAGGAACTCATGGTGCCGGAGGCCGACCTCCAGCGCATCTGGGCGTTGCGCCGTAAGATCGCGAACATGGACGAAGCCGAGGTGCTTAATCTTATTCTCGACAAATTGAGAAATACTCCCACGAACCGCGATTTTCTTGCTACAATAAAGGTCGGTTAAAAATTCTGTCGTCAGCTGGACGCAGCACAGCGCATAAGAGGTGGACTGATGAAGGATAAGTCCAATATGTATAAAACCGGATTACGGAAAAAGATATACCTTATCGTCTTTCTGATGCTTGCGGTCGGAGGCGCGGTGGTCTGTGCCGCCGTCGCCGCCGAGCGTTCCGGTATGTACTGGATAGGGCTCGGCGGGGAAGTGTCGTCTGAGAATCCGGAAGACAACAAAGGCTTCTTCACAGTCGACGTTTCTGACTTCCTCAATACATCAGGCACGGAGGACGGCGCAGCGAACGAAGACTCGGAACTGGTGCCGCTCGCAATAGGGCCGCTGCCGAGCGTTCCGACGCTTACCGACGAAGAGCTCAAGCTTTACGGCATCCTTTCAAAAAACGACGGTAGAATATCCGAAGAAGACAAGACGGAGCTCGACAAGGACATCCGGTGGACGGAGGTCGTGCTTGAGCCGGGCGACACGCTTAAATCAATCGCGGAAGAATTCAACATATCGGAGGAAGATCTTCGACAGGCCAATGGGTTGAGGAAGGGCGAGAAGCCGGACCCGTCCGAGGTGCTCTACGTGCCGGACAGCCATGAGGACGTCGTGGCGACTGCGCTCTTTGTGCGCGGCCTACAGAAAGAAGAACTGGCCTTTGCAAAGAAGGGCAAGTTGCTCGAGGTTCACGAGTATGTCGTCAAGGAAGGCGATACACTTTGGGGCATCTCCGGCAAGTTCGATCTTGACGTAGATACACTCGTCGGATGCAACCAGCAGGTGTTGGGTGGAAGCATACACAGGCTTAAACTCGGAATGAAGCTCCGAGTGCCCAACCAGGACGGAGTATTCGTCAAGGTAGCAAAGAACGACACGCTTGGCAAACTCGCCGATAAATACGGTTCCTCATCCGACGCCGTGAAGCTCGCGAACGCGATGAAGAGCGACAAGCTCATCCTCGGCGAGGAGATATTCCTGCCTGGAGGCAAGCTCATCGCCGACACGGAAGTGCGTATAGCGTCTAAAGGTAGAAACGGCATCCGCCGCGCGTCTATCAAGATCACCGGAGGCTCGCGCAATTTCCGTTGGCCGACTATGGGGCGCATATCGAGCAATTTCGGCTGGAGAAGGAGTCCTTTCGGAAAACGGCGCGTATTCCATTCCGGCCTCGACATAGCCGCGCCGCGCGGAACGGCGATAAAGGCTCCGGCCAACGGCACGGTCGTGCATTCCGGCTGGATGGGCGGCTACGGGCGCACGATAGTCATATCGCATTCCAAGGGGCTTACGACGCTTTACGGACACTGCAGCAAACTTCTTGTAAGAAACGGCGCAAAAGTTTCACGAGGCCAGACGATAGCCCTCGTTGGAAGCACGGGAAGATCGACGGGGAACCATCTGCACTTTGAGGTGCGCGTAGGCGGAAAACCGAGAAATCCGCTGCAGTACCTTAGATAAATAAGATATGCCAGAAGGGGCGTTTGCAATCAATGACTAAGTATATTTTCGTCACCGGAGGAGTTGTGTCATCTCTCGGCAAGGGAATAACGGCCGCGTCGCTAGGCGTTCTTCTGAAACGCCGCGGGTATAAGGTCAGCATCATCAAGATGGACCCTTATATCAACGTAGACGCGGGTGCAATGAGCCCTTTTCAGCATGGGGAAGTATTCGTAACGTGGGACGGGGCTGAGACCGACCTAGACCTCGGCCACTACGAGCGTTTCATAGATGAAACGATTAAGGGAGAAAACAGCTGCACGACGGGAAAGGTATATTCCGCCGTCATACAGCGCGAGCGCGCCGGCGGCTACAACGGCGCTACAGTGCAGGTCATCCCGCACATCACGAACGAGATACAGGACAGGATAGAGCACGTCGGCAGGGATCAGGACATCGTCATAGCCGAGATAGGCGGGACGGTCGGAGACATCGAGGGGCTCCCGTTCCTCGAGGCTATACGTCAGTTTGCGGGCCGCGTCGGGCGTTCTAACATCCTTTACTGCCACGTCACGCTAGTCCCATACATAGCGGCTTCCGGCGAGCTCAAGACGAAGCCGACGCAGCACAGCGTCAACGAGCTCCGCAGGATAGGCATCCAGCCGGACGTGATAGTCTGCCGTTCACAGTACAACGTCGGGCCTGAACTGCGCGAGAAGATAGGGCTTTTCTGCAGCGTGCCTGCCGATTCGGTATTCGAAGCCGTCGATTCAGACACGATATACAGAATACCGATGGTGCTGCATTCGCAGAAATTCGATCATTTAGTGCTCAAGAAGCTCGGCCTGCCGACGAAAGGCTCGCCAGACATGAAGGATTGGAAGGAATTTCTTCACAAATATGACACGCGCAAGGGTGAGCTTACCGTAGCGCTCGTCGGTAAATACACTGAGATCAAGGACGCCTACCTAAGCGTCAACGAGGCTGTTCTGCATGCCGGCGTAGCGAACGGCGTCAAGGTCAACAGCTTCCCGGTCGAGGCTGAAGATTTGGAGACCGGCGACGTCGCCGAAATACTCGGCAAAGCCGACGCTATACTCGTCCCGGGCGGCTTCGGGCAACGCGGCGTAGAAGGCAAGATTGCCGCGGCGAAATATGCGCGTGAAAACGGCGTGCCGTACCTCGGCCTCTGCCTTGGAATGCAGGTCGCCGTCATCGAGTTCGCACGCAGCGTACTCGGCTTCGCCGACGCGAACAGCCTTGAGATGGACGAACATACGACGCATCCCGTCATACATCTTATGGAAGAACAGAAAAACGTCGCCGGTATCGGCGGAACGTCGCGTCTCGGTACGTATCCGTGCGAGATAAAGCATGGAACGAAGGCTGAGAAAATATACGGCGCAACGCATATAGAGGAGCGTCACCGTCACCGTTTTGAATTCAACAATGAATATATAAAGGAGTTCGAGGCCGCAGGAATGCGTGTGGCCGGAGTCTGCCCGATGGGAGGACAGGTCGAGATAATGGAGAACGACAACCATCCGTGGATGGTGGGAGTACAGTTCCATCCTGAATTCCTCTCGCGCCCCGTGCGCCCGCATCCGCTTTTCAAAGATTTCATAGCGGCCGCTCTCGACATTAAAAAGCAGAAGGAGGCAAAAAAAGCATGAAGAAAACCACGCAGAGAATCGCCGCGCTTA
>URAG01000022.1 GCA_900545755.1 uncultured Cloacibacillus sp.
CCCTCCTTGTACTATTTTATACGTTACTGTACTGGAGGGCTTCTTTATTTGTCTAAATTTTAGGGCTCAGATCACTTAGCCGGTGGTTCTGATTGCCCCTTGGTGGGTGTCCATGGGTAACGTCTTCAAACTTTTTCACTTTTTGTAATATCCAATAAAACCCGTCCTCAAGAATATATGAATATCTAGATATAACCATACTAAATATATTTATCAGTAAACTTCAACAAATTGCTGAACAAAGAGTGCGGAATTAATTTTAATATCCGCATATTAGGGATACGTTTAGATAGCTAAGTTACGAAATATGTCTATTCAAGATGTATATTGACAAAAAAGATTAACCTCTTTATAATTTTTGAAAACTTATTTGAAATTTAATAAAAAATATTTAAATAAAGAGGGAATAATAGATGCAATATTCAAAAAAAAATTTTTGTGATTACTGCAAATCAGTTGCCGTCTTGAGCATGCTAATGCTCATATGCCGCGTACAATACCCTGCGGTTGCTTCTGAACACCTTACTCCGCTTCCACTACTTCATTTTAAAGATCAGACCGTCTATTCTGATACAGCAAGGATGTCAGAAAATGAATTTTCGGCGCTAAAAGCCTCTCTCGAGAAAGAGTGCGAACGTAGGTATGTATTATTACGGCAAGATTCAAATACGAAAAACTCGGAATATCTGCATCGGTCGCAGGTTGCATGGCGTAGTTTCGCAACCTCGCTTGAAAATACCTTACGCCAGCAGCTTGACATACCGGTAAAGGTATTTTACGGCTCAAAAACGCAAGAGCGTATTACAAATATTTACATGGATTTAACAAGAGATATATATTTACAGAGAATAAGTGACTTAACGCGTTGGCGCTCAAATAATTTTGCTCCGCTAAATCTGCAAGAGTCCGATAAAAAGTCTTTGTACGACGAAGAATTACTTCAGGTGAATAAAATGGCGTCTAACACTATATACGTTATGGAAGAAAGGTACCGCAGGGCTGAATTCGAATCTCAAAAGTGCTGGCGAGAGTATCTAAAAAGCAATGCCGATTACGTAACGCTGATAACCGGCAGCCCGGATAGATCTTTGGAAGAACAGATTTTGCTTATGCGCCGTATCAATAATATGCGGGCCTTGCAGTCAGAAGGACTTGTATTCTTCAGAACTGAGAGAGAGGAATAATAAAGTCCGTTTTGTATTATGGGGAATGGGGTGATTATCAAATTATAGCGTACGGTTACGATTGTATAGCGTCTTAGATGAGGTGTTGGATTAGGTTAGTTAGATCATAGTATAGGAAAAAGCCGGGAATACTGGGGGAGGTTACTACATATCATGAAGAAGAGACACTCTCTATTATTCATATTATTATGCTTAGTTTATCTGATGTCTGCTGGCGCAGTGTACGCCTCTGACGCAACTGAAGCGAATCCTTTGGAATCGCTCAAAACCCCTGCGGAAATATCCAATTGGACGAGGACGACCTCCAGCGAAGAAGTTTTAGATTTTGTCGAGCAGGTCGCGCTCCACAGCAACGGGCGCGCAAGATTAGAGTATCTGGCGTGGACTGTAAAAGGCAACTTGGTGCCAATGCTTGTTATAGGGGCTCCGGCGCCGACCTCGCCAGAAGAAATACCGGCAGATAAGGCGGTCGCCTTTGTAAACTGCAATATCCACTCCGGTGAAATTGAAGGCAAGGAATCGATGCTGATATTCGCCAGAGAAGCGGCATTGGGGAAACATGATGACTTGCTGAAAGATCTCGTAATATTGCTATGCCCCAACATGAGTCCCGACGGCAACGATGATCTAGGGACATGGAGAAGAAGCACCCAGTTCACTCCTGATCTAGTAGGAACGAGATATAACGGGCAAGGACTCAACATGAACCGAGACATGACGAAACTCGACGCATATGAAGCCAGGGCCGTAGTTGAAGTGATGAACAAATGGGATCCTGTCATTTTTATTGACGCGCATGCAACGAATGGTTCGTATATGAGACATGCCGTTACTTACAACTGGGGGTTGCACCCGAACACTGATCCTGATCTAATGGCTTACAACAGAGATGAGTTTTCCCGCATGGCGATAGGCGCTGATTCATATTTGTATAAAACGCAAGGGAAAAAAGCGATACCTTATGGTAATTTCGGCAAAAATTACAGCGGGTTAGTTGCAGAAGGCTGGTATACGTTTGAAGACTATCCACGTTACACGACGAACTATGCTGGACTAAGAAACCGCCTTGCCATGCTTCTTGAAGTCTACTCTTATGATGACTATAAAACAAGAGTGGATACGCAGTATGCATGTATTTACGGTATATTGCAGACAGTTGCTGCAGAAAAGGACAAGATTAAGAAGCTGATAGCAGAGGCCGACGCACGCGAAAACGCACGTCTTGAAAATGGGGTTGCTGCTGATGATATCGTGTGTTTGCAGTCTGAACTCCAAATGCTTGATGAGGTTGATGGAGGCTACGTAGATGTAGACAGTTACCTAGAGAACGAAGAAGGCAAGGTTGCCCCTATAGAAACAGATTACGACAACGAAGGGTTTAAGACTGCAATACGTTTTGAAGCTGAAAAAACTCACCATATTCCATACTTTGGCAAATTTGTTCCAACGGAAGAAGAAAAATTAGGCGCTATCTATATTCTACGTCCAGGAGCAGATGAAGCAGTTGAACTGCTGCTAAGACACGGTATCAAGGTTCAGAAACTGACAACGTCGATCACGCTTCAGGATTATAAATGGTTTAAAATAACCACAATGGGAACAAGTTCCACTCTTTACGAAGGTCATTATATGAACGATGTGCAGGGAGAATGGGTAAGCCCGGACGCTTTAACAACAGAAGACAAAGAATTGACCGTTCCAAGCGGCAGCTATATTGTATCCACTGCGCAGACTCACGGTTCTCTTGCAGCGCTCCTTCTCGAACCGGAGAGTACGGATGGACTTGTCTCCTGGAATTTCTTAGATCATCTGATAACGACCGAAGGTGCAAGATACGACCAATTTGTCAGTAATGATACGAATACCGGTTCCCGCGTAGTCATGCCGATGTGGAAACTGGAAGATTACAGTCTGCTGACATCTGGAACGGCACAGCTCGAAGACGTTGAGACCCTTGCCAGTGACGAAACATTGCCGGCGCCGGTGGAGCCTCTCAACCCGTATAACGGCGAATACAGGTCCGGCAGCGGCGGTGGCGGCTGTAATGCAAGCGGTGTGTCCATGATCTACGTGCTGGTATTGGGCGGCGGGGCCATTCTGTTAAAGAGAAGATTTCTCTAGTCTTCTGGACAAAATCTATCGTTTTATAAAATAACCTTGTCCCCTTTTCGTTTCGAGAAGGGGACATTGTATATTGGCTATAACGACACTTTTGGGCATAACAGCAATAGCCTTGTGCAAAAGATTTGGTTTCTTCGAGGAGATAGATTACAACACAGTTCATGAAAAGCACACTGCCTAAATAAATTCAGAGAGAGATGATCCATCTATGTTTCCAGTACGATGGATACTCGCCAAAGCTCTATATAGGGAGAAGCAAGGAAGACCTGTAGGTTACAGCGGCAGAAACTACTAGAAAATGGGATACGCATATATGGACTATGTGTATTTGCCAATCAAACAGCTCGGAAGCGGAGGGTTATATACCTTTCTTTCTGACGGCCCGTAAACGTGTCAAAAACATTCTTATATAGGTCATTTGGACCTGCTTATGCAGGTCTTTTCTACCCACAGGATAGACAAAGCCGCGCAAAGTCTTGGTAAGTAAGCGAGATAATTAAAGATCTGAACAAGAAGGTAGATACGTTCATTAACATGTCAATTTTGTATTACGTACGCTTCAGTAAATCTTTTTCCAAATTGTTCTGGTATGATATATAAATAATCTTTGTGAAATCGGCAATTAAAATTGCTATTGTGTCCTATATAGTTTTGTTTTTTGTTTGGATTGATTTTAAACACGTTGCCTAGTGTGCGCATATATGCCGTCTCGCGTAAAAAAGGAATTGCATATCGCCGTTATACGGCATAAATAAATTATTTGACAGTGGTAAATGTAGAATATATAGTAGTACTATAAAGCGCTTAGACGTTCTTTGTACGTCCGTCGAAATGCGCTGTCGTATGAATTCAATCAGTTGTCTATTTTTTAGAACGGGAGGTACAAAAATATGCCCAACGAAGGAAGCACTTCCCCAAAAGAGCGTGTCAATATAGTCTACAGGCCCGCGACGGGAGACGTGCAGGAAGATGTAGAGCTGCCTCTTAAGCTGATGGTCCTCGGGGACTTCACGCTCCGCAAGGACGATACGATGCTGGAGGACCGCAAGCCTATCAGCGTAGACAAGGATAATTTCGACAAGGTTATGCAGAGCCAGGGGCTTTCGCTTCAGCTTCAGGTGCCTAACAAGCTTTCAGACGATCCCGACGCGACGCTCAGCGCGGATTTGAAGTTTGAGACTCTGAAAGATTTCGGCCCGGACGCCCTGGTCGAAATGGTGCCCGAGCTTGCTAAGCTGATGCAGCTACGCGAGGCGCTCAAGGCGCTCAAAGGCCCGCTTTCCAACGTCCCGAATTTCCGTAAAAAGCTCCAGGACCTCGTGAACGACGAGAAGACCCGCGACGCCCTGCTTCAGGAGCTGGGCATAGACGCAGAGGAGGATAAGTAAGGATGGCCGAGGAACAGAGAGAGGCTATGGAACAGCAGGCCGCGGCTCCTGCTTCCAGCCTGCTGGACGAAATTATAGAAGCGTCTAAGATCAAGCCTACCGACGAAGGCTACGACGTTACGCGCGCCGGGCTTCAGGAGTTCATCCGAGAGATAGCCGCGAGCGGCACGACGCCGAAAGTCAGCGGCGCGCTCGTGGATGCGATGATCGTCGAACTGGACAAGAAGCTTTCGGACCAGGTCAATGAGATTATGCACAACAGCCAGTTCCGCGAACTCGAGTCCTCGTGGCGCTCGCTGAAGTTCCTTGTCGACAACGTAGACTTCCGCCAGAACACGAAGGTTGAGATTCTCAACGTATCAAAGCAGGATCTTATAGATGATTTCGAGGATGCGCCCGAGGTCGTCAAATCCGGCCTTTATAAGCATATCTACACTGCCGAGTTCGGCCAGTTCGGCGGACAGCCTGTCGGCGCCGTCGTCTCGAACTACACATTCGGACCCGGCCCGCAGGATATGGAACTGCTGCGCAACATCGCGAGCGTTGCGGCGATGTCGCACGCCCCGTTCCTCGGCGCGGCTGGCAAGGAATTTTTCGGTATCGACTCGTGGGACGAACTGCCGAATCTCAAGGATCTTCATTCCATATTCGAGATGCCGCAGTACGCAAAGTGGCGTTCTCTTCGTGAAAACGAAGACAGTCGTTATCTCGGACTTACGCTTCCGCGTTTCCTACTTCGCCTGCCCTACGGAGAGAACACTACGCCAGCGAAGAATTTCAACTTTAAGGAGACGGTCGGAGACAACGAAGATTTTTGCTGGGGCAACACCTCGTTCGCGCTCGCCTCGCGCATGGCGGACAGCTTCGCCAAATACCGCTGGTGCAGCAACATAATCGGGCCGCAGAGCGGCGGCGCGGTCGAAAATCTGCCGCTTTACCAGTTCGAGCAGAGCGGCGAGATACAGACGAAGATACCGACGGAAGTCCTTATCTCGGAGCGCCGCGAATACGAGCTCGCGGAGGAAGGCTTCATAGCCCTGACGATGCGCAAAGGGTCGGACAACGCCGCTTTCTTCTCCGCTAATTCCGTGCTTCGTCCAAAAGTGTTCCCGAACACCCCTGAGGGCAAGGACGCGGAGATGAATTACAAACTCTCTACGCAGCTGCCGTACATGATGATAATGAACCGCCTGGCGCATTACATAAAAGTGATCCAGCGCGAGAACATCGGCGGCTGGAAAGAGCGCGCGGACATCGAGCGCGAACTCAACGTATGGATAAGCCAGTACGTCACTGAAATGGACAACCCGGACGCGATCACCCGTAGCAAGCGCCCGCTCCGCATGGCGAAGGTCATGGTCAGCGACGTGCCCGGAGATCCAGGCTGGTACTCCGTCAACCTGCTGGTCCGCCCGCACTTCAAATATATGGGCGCGAACTTCACGCTCTCTCTCGTAGGCAAGCTGGACAAGCAGTAAACACGATCCGGCACAGTTATAAAAACTAAAGTTGCAACTTCAAAAGTAAAGGAGAAGACGAAATGGCACTTACCGCGTACATGAAACTGAAGGGCAAGAGTCAGGGAGACATCAAAGGCGACTGCGAGCAGGGCGGCGACAAGAAAGATTCGATCCTCGTCTACGCGACCGAGCACAAGGTAGAGATACCGAAGGATACCCACACCGGACTCCCGACGGGACAGAGGATTCACCACCCCTACAAGATTACGATGGCCAAGAGCCAGGCTTCGCCGAAACTCTATAAGGCCTGCTGCACCGGCGAGCAGCTTGATGTGACGCTCGACTACTACCGCATCAAGCCGGACGGGACGGAAGAGAAGTACTTTACCGTCAAAATGGAGAACGCCATCGTCGTCGAGATGGACCAGCTCACGCCGCTGACATTCCTGCCGGAGAGCAAGCCCTATCACGATATGGAGGACGTGCAGTTCACCTATTCAAAGATAACTTGGACCTACAACGACGGCAACATCGAGTACACAGACGACTGGAAAGCGTAAGCTTAGAACGTCTGGCGAAATGTAATCCAGCGGGACAGAGTGGGGCAGTATAGAGACTGTCTCGCTCTGTCCTGTCGTTTATTCGGGGAAAAAGCGCCGCGGCGCGCGGCGAAAGGAGGAACAAATGTCCACAGGCGTAGATATAGCCTCTCTTTTTGAAAAATGCAACGACTTTCTCACGGTGGCGCTGAATAACGCCGCCGGCAACGCGGTACGGCGTGGACACTACGAGGTGACTATAGAGCACTTGCTGCTTGCCTGCATGGCGGAGCCGCATAGCGACATACCGATAGCGCTCGAAACCTTCGGCGCGGACATAGCGAAGGCGCAGCGCGCGCTCAACTCCGCCGTCGACGGCTTCAGAAACGGCAACGGCGGCCGTCCCGCCTTCTCGCCGCTGCTCGTCGAACTGATGGAGGCCTCGTGGCTCGTCGCCTCGGTAGACCTCGGACTGAGCCAGATACGCTCTGGCGCTATGCTGCTCGCCTTCCTGCGCAAGCCCGCCGTCTACGCGCAGGGCGACTACGCGCAGTCCTTCTCGGCGATAAACCGTGAAAATCTGCTTAGGGACTTCGCTAAGATAGCGCGGGAATCGAAGGAGACTTCGATAGTCCTGCCGGACGCGCCTGCTTCGAAATCTGGCGGCGCCGCGGGCGACGGCGAGAGCTTCATAGCGAAATTCTGCGAGGACTTCACGGCCAAGGCGAAGGCTGGGAAGATCGACCCTGTGTTCGGACGCGATGCGGAAATCCGACAGATGGTAGACATACTGGCGCGCCGCCGCAAAAACAACCCTATACTCGTCGGCGAGCCTGGCGTAGGAAAGACCGCGGTGCTTGAAGGGCTTGCGCTGCGCATCGCGCAGGGCGACGTGCCGGACACGATAAAAGGTTCCACTCTGCTCTCGCTCGACATGGGGCTGCTCGAGGCCGGCGCGAGCGTCAAGGGCGAATTTGAGCGCCGCCTCAAAGGCGTGCTCGACGAAATCAAGGCGAGCGAAAAGCCAATCATACTCTTTATCGACGAGGCGCATATGCTCGTAGGGGCCGGCGGGCAGGCCGGAGGCTCCGACGCCGCGAACCTCATGAAGCCCGCTCTCGCGCGCGGCGAGATAAAGACCTGCGCCGCTACGACGTGGAAGGAATACAAAAAATACTTTGAAAAAGACGCCGCTCTTGCGCGCCGCTTCCAGCTCGTCAAGCTCGACGAGCCCTCGACGCGCACCGCGGCGCTCATACTGCGCGGAATCCGCGCGAGCTACGAGAAGGCGCACGGCGTCCTTATACGCGACGACGCGATAGAGGCTGCCGCCAACCTATCCGCGCGCTACATCGGCGGACGCTTCCTGCCTGACAAAGCGATAGACCTGCTCGACACGGCCTGCGCGCGCGTCAAGGTCAGCCTGTCGTCGAAGCCCGCGCCGCTCGAGGACGCAGAGCGCGCGCGCCAGGCCGCGGAACGCGAGCTTGAAGGGCTGCGCCGCGATAAGCTCAACGGAACAGCAATAGACGAGAAGCGGCTCGCTGAACTTGAAGCCGAGATAGCGGAGCACGCGGCCGAGGAGGCGCGCCTGAAAATCCAGTGGCAGGACGAAAAGAGCGCCGCAGAAGAGCTTATCGCGCGCCGCTGCGCGATGCTCGAAGCCGCGAAGATCATGAAAGCGGACGAAACCGCGGAAATTCCGGCGGATGCCGAAAAGGGCGAAGCCGCGCCGGAGGCGGAAGCCGCCGAGGACGAAGAAACGCTGCGCAGCAAATTTGAAGATGCAAAGGCGAAGTACGAAGCGCTCCACGAAGAAAGCCGCCTCGTCGCCGTCGAAGTAACGTCCGAAGTTGTCGCGCAGGTCGTATCCGACTGGACCGGCATCCCGACTGGCCGTATGGCGAGCCGCCAGGCCGCAGTCGCACAGGAGCTGGATAAACTCCTCGGCGAGCGCATCAAGGGACAGGACGCCGCTCTGCGCGCTATCGCGCGCACGATACAGGCATCGACGGCGGGGCTCATGTCGCCAGACCGCCCGCTCGGCGTATTCCTGCTTGCCGGCCCATCCGGCGTCGGCAAGACGGAGACCGGCCTCGCGCTCGCGGAACTGCTCTTCGGCGACAGCCGCAGCGTAATAACGATAAACATGAGCGAATTCCAGGAAAAGCACACCGTCTCGCGTCTCATCGGCTCACCGCCTGGCTACGTCGGCTACGGCGAAGGCGGGATGCTCACCGAGGCCGTCCGCCGCAAACCCTATTCTGTCGTCCTTCTTGACGAATGCGAGAAGGCCCACATCGACGTCATGAACCTTTTCTATCAGGTATTCGACAAGGGCACGCTCACCGACGGCGAAGGTAAGGAGGTCAGCTTCAAGAACACGATAATAATGCTCACCTCGAACCTCGCCTCCGAGACGATACAGCGCTACACTTCTGGAACAGTGGAAATCGACGAGGAAAACCTAGTGCAGGCCATACGCCCCGAGCTCTCGAACCACTTCCGCCCCGCGTTGCTCGCGCGCATGACGATAGTGCCATACCGCAGCCTTAACGAAGAGACTATGAAGCTGATAGCGGACGCGAAGCTCGCATCAGTCGTCAAACGTCTCAGGGCTAACAATAGCGTAGAGCTAGAAATAGCGCCCGAGGTCTCGGACCTGATAGTCGAGCGCTGCACTGAAACAGAGACCGGAGCGCGCAATATAGAGACGATACTGGCCGGCTCAGTCCTGCCCAAGCTTGCGCACCGGATGCTTGAACGTATGTCCGGCGGAGAAATGCCGCCGCGCGCCGAGCTCCGCGTCGGCGCAGACAAATCTTTTGAGCTTCGCTTCTCCGACGAACCAGCCGAAGAACCGGCGGAAGCACCGTCGGAGCCGGAAACGGCGCAGGATGTGGAAACTCAAGAAAAAGAATAACCGCTGCGCAGACTTCGCGGCGTAGTGAAAAAGCAGCAAGCTGCCCCGCATGAAAATCGCGGGGCAGCTTGCAGGCTTCAATACTCAGAATCGTATTTCCCACGCCAAAGCCGTCCGGCATATGCCCTCACGCCGCGCCGCTTGATGCTGCTGAAGGTCGAAGCGGCGGCTTGGCTCATTGCGCCAGTTACCTGGAAATATGAACAACCAACGCCGTCCGCCGAAATGCCCGCGGGCGGCGTAGAATTTTTTAAGTATAAGGTCGGTCTCGCAAGGCGCTCTCAGCTCCAGCCGAGCACGGCGGAGGGCTTTATCCCAGCAGTTTTTTCGCGTAGGGCTTCCGCACCCTCAGTGTCGCCAGCGAGGTCGAGCGCTTGGCACGCCGCTGTCATGGCTTCTGCGGCGAGGTCTGGCTCGAGCTTCGCAAGGCCGCTTTGCTCTATCTCGCGCGCGGTTGCGCGCGCGAGCGCGGCAGCTGTCTTCGTCTCGCGCTGCGAGCAGAGCATATGAAGTTCCTCGGCGCGCAGACGGATGTTGCCCGCTGCTGAAGTTCCATGCGAATCTTCTAGCTTTTTGAGAGCGCCAGCCGCGTCGCCGCCCGCGAGTATTTCGCGCGCCTCGGCGATGGCCGCGTCGATTTTGCCGCCGCACGGACCGCCGTCGGCGCCGCCGCTATGACCGTCGTGCGCGAGCTCGTCCAGCCACGCGCGCGTCGCGGGAGATACGAATGGGAGGCCGCCGTCGTAGCTGAGCGACGTCAGCCCGGGCAGCCGTCCGGCGAATGCCGCCGTCTCCGCGCGCAGCCGCGCCCGCGCCGCCGCGAAGGCTGGGCCGAGGTTCGCGAGCGCTTCGTCCGCTATGCGCTGAAGGTCTATGCAGAGCGGATAGGACTGAAAAAGGTCGTCGGCCGCAATCGCCGCCTTGAGCCAGTTTTTCCCGGAGAGCAGCCGCTCCGCCGCTTCAACCCTGTCCATGTCGGGCGGCGGCACCATAGTCTGTCCAGTGCCGTCGTCTGGAGGGAGCGCCGTTATCTTTCCCCAGAGCGCGACGCGCGGAAGCTGCCACGCTAAGTAGTTTGCGGGGTTATCTGCACGCAGCGCAAAGGCGTAATTGCGCGCCGCGTCGACGAAGGCCGAGAGCGCCGCCGCCGTGTCTCCCGCCTGCGGGGCCGGAGCGGGCGCTGCCGCCGTCTGGCGTGGAGGCTCCGGTGACGGCCCTTGTGGCTGCACGCGCGGAGGCTCCTTCGTCTGGGGCTGCGGTTCTGGAATCGGGGGCGTGGGCGGCTCCGGTTCCTTCGGCTTCTCCTCCGGCAGCAACGGGAGCGCGCGTATCGCCTCCTTTATGTCGCGCAGCGGCTGGGCGTCTTCCATCAGCGTCCCGACGAGGCTGTCAAGTCCGTCCACCGCCTCGGCCATTTCTGCCGAAAGCGTCGCAGGGATGGGCTGTTGGTTCTCTTTCCTGAGCTGTTCAAGCGCGCGTTCATGCCACCATTCGTATGCATTGAGGCGGCGGCGCATTTTCGCCTTCGGCGGGAATGCGTCTTCCCAGAAATTTTCACATATTCCGCGCAGGAGGTTCACTCCGTCGAGGAATCCCTGCGCGCCGCCGATGTGCGCGAGCGCGACCGCAGTATAGGCCGCGACGGAGATGTCCTTCGACTTCCGCGAGAGTATGGCGGCCCCGTTGTCGACGACATCCTGCCACGAAATCGGCGCGCTCTGGCTCACTGACGAAAGCTTCGCTATCTCCGCCGCCAGAGCTTCGTATTCAGGTTCGTACTTTGCGTCCGCGCCCGCCGGCTGGCTTTCGCTGATCGGGGACGCTGCCAGTGCTGTTATGTCCATTTTATGTTTTCCTCTTGAATAGCCGTCTCCGCCGCGTTTCGCGGACGGAGGGATAAAATTAAGTTTATATTACGTAAAACATAATTTTTTTGCAAGCGCGCCGCCGTCCGATGATTTTGCGCAACTGCTTAAACGGCACGGCCGTCAGCGTAATTTACCTTTGCGCCCAGCCGTTTGCAATTTGCAACAGAATAAATCTTGTGTATAATTTTAAACTGAAAAAGATAGTCCCTGCGTGGCCTTACGATAGTTATGACATGATAGCTCAGCGATATATCGGGAAGAGAGGCGGACGTGAACAGATACTTTCAGGAACAGTTGAGAATGCTCCACGAAGGGGCGCGGGAGTTTGCACGCAAATATCCCGCGGCGGCGCCGATGCTGTTAGAACAAGGCGGCGACCCGGACGCCGAGCGGATACTCGAAGGGACGGCCTATCTGTGCGCCAAGATACACGAGCGGCTCGATCAGACCGCGCCGGAGCTTATACAGACGCTGCTGCGCGAGGTCTTCCCAGAGTCTGTGATGCCGGTACCGTCGATGGCTGTTATGCGTTTCGCGCTGAGTCCGGGCTTCACGGAGCCTTTGCTCGTCGAGCGCGGCGCGCAGCTCGCTTCCAAGCCGATCGGCGGCGTTTCCTGCATTTACAGCACGATGCGTGACGTTACGGTGCTGCCGCTTTCCGCCGCGTCGGTGGAGAGCGAGACGCGCAGCGATATGTCCGGCAGCGTGACTCTGACCCTGCGTGCATCGGCTCCGCTTGAAAAATTCCTTCCCGACAGGCTTGACTTTCATCTCACCGGCGGTTACTCGCTCGCGTCGCAGAGGCTTCTCGCGCTTCTTACGCGGCTCGAGTCGATCGACGTCTCGGCTGGCGCGTCGTCCATTGAGTTGCCAGCCGCGGCACTGTCGCTGATGCGCTCGCCGCTCGAAGACCATAGGCTCCCGTCCGGGCAGGCGAAGAACCGCGCCTACGCGGCGCTCGTCCGCTATTTCTGCTGTCCCGAACAGCTTACGGCCTTTAGCGTCTCGGGGCTTAAGCGTCTTGCGCTCACCGAGTCGGCGCGTGAGCTGAGGCTGACCTTCCGCTTCGGCAAAGGCATGACACCGCCGCCCTTCACGGATGGGGCCTTCGCCGTCAACACCGTCGCCGCCTGCAACGTCTTTCTGCTTCATTCAGAGCCGATACAGGCGGATTTCACGCAGGAAGAATATAGGATTTATCCTCACGTCAAGGAAAAACAATACGTCGATATACTCGGCGTGACGGGCGTCACCGCGATACGGCGCGGCGGACGCGCCGAGCGTTGCCGTCCATACGGTCTCTACAACGAGTCGCGCGATGGGCTTATCTACAACATTCGCTACACGATGCCCGAAGAGGGCGAGCTGCCGGAGCATTATATCTCGATGCCGCGCCGTCCAGATTCCGAGGGCGGTTTCGACAGCTGCGTCATATCCATGGATTTGATATGTTGCAATCGTGGACTTCCGAACAGGCTGCTACAGGGCGATATATGCATGCCCACCGACTCGACTCCTTCCAAAGTAACCTTTGAAAATATCACTGCGCCGTCGCCGATGCTCGCGCCGCCTGCTGACGAAGGGCTGCAGTGGCGCTTCCTCGCCCACATGAACGCAAACCTGCTGCCGCTAGCCTCGGCGAAAGCTCTTCAGCAAACGCTTTCCCTGTACGTGCCGCGCGGCGGCGACGCGCCTGAACTTGCCGTTGCCTGCGCGAAAAAATGCCAGTCTGTGCGCGCTTTCTCGTCCAGCGATGAGGAGCGGCTTTTCCACGGGCGTGTCTTTCGTGGGCGGCGCCTCTCGCTTGAGCTCGAGCCGTCCGGTTTCGTCTCGCACGGCGACCTCTGGCTCTTCGCGGACTCGCTGGATCAGTTTCTCGCTGAGTTCGCTCCGATAAATACATACACGAGGCTCGTTCTTACGGTCTCTGGAACTGACGAAAAATGGGAATGGGCTCCGAGGCTCGGGAACAGGCAGCTGATTTAGAGCGGAGGCTGCTTACTGAACCGCAGCGCTTCACGATGATGCAGGCGCTGTGGCTGCTCGGCATTATAAACGCCGGAAGCGCGGAGGATATAGACCGTTTCTTTCGCCGTAACGTCCGTATTGTGCCGTGGCTCTCGCTCGCATTTCCCCCCGCCGAGGTCGTCTCGGTACAGAAACGCGAGGAGAATGGGCGAACCCTCTATCGCGTCACAGTGCCTTACTACGGCCTGTATAGCACGATGGGCGCTCTGCCGACCTTCTACACCGAGGAGCTGCTCGACGAGGCTCGCGAGGATGAGAGCATTTCGCGCGACTTTCTCGATATACTGAACAATCATCTTTATCATCTGTTTTACGCCGCAAACCGCCACGGCGACATCGCGCGGCGCACCGTCGAAAGCGCGAATAGATCTGCGGAATTTATACAATACTGCCTGATCGGTCAGGCGGAAGAGGAGCTCCGCGACCCGTCTCTCCATGCGTTGGCTGTGGCCGACCTGCTCGCTCAGCGCTCACGCTCCGCGGTACGGCTTGAACGCTACCTCGCTTTCGTACTAAGGTGTGACGGCGTCGAAGTAGAGCAGTGCGTCGAACGGAGCGCGCCTGTGCCGCTATCTCAGCGCTGCGCCGTCGGCGCGGGAAGCTGCCGCATCGGCGAGGACGCCGTCGTGGGCGAGAGCGTCGCTGACAGCACGGGAAAATTCCGCATCCATCTGCGCGGCGTAAAACCGTCCGATGCGGCGGAATTCCTGCCAGGGCGCGATGGCTACGGTTCGTTTCGCGACCGCGTGGACCGTTACCTCGATTCCCCGCACGAGTTCGACCTTGTGCTGCATCCCGACGGCTCTGCGCCGCAGCTTGCGGCGCTCGGCGAGGGCGCGAAACTGGGCTTCTATCTGGGCGCGAAGGCAGAACAGCCAGTCCGCGTCTCATGGAATCAAATATGAACTTTTAGACGTTTCGGGAGTTGGTGCCGGTTATGAAAACAGAAAACTCCGAACTGCTGAGCCTTACCTTCCAGCCGCTCCACATGGAGCGAAAGCTTTTCATGAGCTTTACGGCGGGCTTCGCCTTCGATCTCGCTTCGGGCCGCCCGCTTGAACCAGGCGCGGCCTACGCCGCGGCGATGGGGGCGCTCGCGCCAGGCGACTGCCTCGACCTCGGCGTGCCGAAGAAAGAGGCCGAGTGGCTACTTGCAGGCTCCGCCTTCGTTTCAGGCGGAGCGCCAGCGAAGGGCGCCGTCGTGAACGCGCAGGTCGGCGAGAGCGGCAGGAGGCTGCTGGTCGAATCGCGAGAGCCCTTCGCCTCCATGCCGCTGTCGTGGAAGAACACGTGGGGAAGCGACGCGGAGAACCCAAACGGCCCGCGCGCCGGAAAGGGCGAAAAAGCGTCCGTAAGCGACGAAGCCATGCCGCACGGCGCGCCGGCATGCATGGGACCGCGCGGTACGTGGCCCTGCCGCATGGGATGCGCCGCCACATACGATTCGAAGTGGCTGCGCGAGAACTGGCCCGGCGTCCCCGACGACTTCGACTGGGGATATTACAATCTCTCGCAGCCGCAGCAGAGGCTTCCGAAAGGGCTGAACGGCGGCGAGAAAATAACGCTGATAAACCTCAACGATAAATTGCCGAAAATAGAGACGAAGCTTCCAAAGGCCGCAGCCGTATTTAAATTCGAGGCTGGAGGCAGAAGTTTCGAGAAAAGGCCGAAACCAGACACGCTCTGGCTTTTCCCGGGCGAACTCGTCGGGCTTCTGCTCTGGCACGCCGTCACAGAATGTGAAGACGAGGCCGGAGCGGGAATAGACAAAGCTTCGCTCTTCCTCGAACTCGACGGCGAAACTGTGACGAAAGAGGCCGCCGCGGCATTCGCGTCTCCGCCTGAAATCACGGCGGCGGAGGCCGCGCCGCGCGCGGCGCGCGAAATAGTCGGGGCTGCCGAGGCCGCAGCCGCAGCCGCTGGAATCGGCGTCGCCGGCGCGGCGGAGGCCTCTGCGGATAAATCAGGAGCGGAGGCGAAAGGCGCGCCGCAAGCCGAAAACGCGGATGCATACGCCGCGCCTCGGCCGCAGACGTCCGCGCCCCAGGCCGAAATTGCGGAGGATTCCGCGCCGTCGGCCGCGGAGGTGCGCGCGAACGCCTATAAAGAGCTTGACGAGTCTCTGCCGGAGATAAACGCCGTTCTTGCCGAGGCCGGCCTGCCGCCGCTGACGCCGGACCAGGTCGCCGAGACGAAGGCGCACATAGACAGATTGTCCGGCAAAATGGCGGAGATGCAGGCGCAGGCCGCGGCGGCGAAGCAGCCGACTCTTGAAGAATCGCTGAAGCGCGCCGGAGCCTCCGATACGCAGATAGCTTCCGTCAAAAAGGCGCTCGACATTCCAGTGCCGAGCCTGGCGGATTTCTCCGACCAGGCGGCGTGGAACAAGGCCGCGGAGGCCTACGCTTCAGAGTTCGGAGCCGCCATAGGCGCTGACGATAAAACCGTCGCGAGCATGAAAAACATCCTCACATCCCTGCCGGCGGGCGGAACGGCGGAAAAGAGCGCGCCGCGCTCCTCCGCGGACTGCGCCGCGCAGCTCGTAAAGGCCGGCATGGAGCCCGCCGCTGCGGCGCGCCTCGCCGCGGTGCTTGACGAAGACGTGCCGGACGACCCGAAGGAACTACTGAACTACGCGACCCGCATCGAAAAGGCGGCGGGCTTCCCAGAGGGCTCGGTGCGCGGGCGGATCGAAAACATACAGAAAAAGACGGACGGGCTCGGAGTGACGAACGATATATGGCCGGGCGGCGCGGCGCTGGCGAAAGCCGCGGCGCCGGAGCCGCCAGCCGTAAGAACGGACGAAACGATAATAAAAGAAGTTTCAGAAGAAATTGCGAAAAAGCCCGAAGATTTGCCGCTGACGCCGGAAAACCTGCCGGAGATACTCGCGGCGGGCGGAAGCGTTGCAGGCGCGAAGCTCGACGGCTTCGACCTTGCGGGCTTCGATTTCTCAGGGCTCGACATGAAAGGCGTTTCGTTCGTTAAGGCGAAGTTCGACGGCGCGCGATTCGACGGGACGTCGCTTGTCGGCGCGGCCTTCACCGCGGCCAGTTTGTCAGGAGCGTCGTTCGTGGGCGCTGATTTGAGCGGGGCGGACTTGTCGTCGGCCGCCGCCACGGACGCCGATTTCTCCGAGACGGTTATGACCGGCGCGGACATATCGGGCGCGTCGCTTGCTGGCGCGACCTTGTCGAAGGTCAGCGCAGGCGGGCTGAAAGCCTCCGGCGCGGACTTGAGCGAGGCCCATATAAGTTTCAGCGACATAAGCGGCGCGGACTTTTCCGGAGCGAAGCTGCAAAAGACGGATTTCCATGAATCATGCGCCGACGGCGCTAAATTCGCGAAAGCCGAGCTCGGCGGCTCAACCTTCTGCTGGGGCAGCTCCGCGCGCAAAGCCGATTTCACCGGCGCACGGCTCGACGGCGCTAACTGGACGAATGCGGACGCAGGCGGCGCCGACTTCACAGGCGTATCGGCACGCGGCGCTTCGTTCACCGACTGCGAACTCTCGTCGTCGCGTTGGAACGACGCGGACGCGGCTGGCGGAGACTTCTCGCGCAGCCGCCTCGAAGGCGCTTCCATGCGAGGCGCGAACATCTTCGGCGGCTCTATGCGCGAGGCGCGCGCCTCAGGAGCAGACCTTTCGAAGAGCAATCTGTTCGGCGCGGACCTCTGCCGCATGTTTACCAACGAGGCGACGGACCTGCGCGGAGCAGACGTCGGGCGGACCGTCATAGAGGCGAGAAAGGGGCGCTGAACTATGGGGGAAGAGACAAATCGCGGCGTGAGCATAGAAGAGCTGTTCGCCTCGGAAAAGATAGAAGACGTCGACTTCTCGCAGTGCGGCGGGCTTAACGGCCTGCCGTTCGCGGGACGCGCGCTCGCGGGCTGCCTCTTCGACGGCGCTGACGTTTCCGGCGCGGATTTCACCGGTTGCCGCATGGAGCGCTGCTCGTTCCGCGGCGCAAACCTGTCAGACGCGGCGTTCGAGGAGGCGGCGCTGACGGACTGCGACCTTACCTGCGCGAACCTCGCAAACACGCAGTTCGTGCGCGCGAAGCTCGCGCGCGTAAAGCTCGAGGGCGCGGATATGCCGCGCGCGTTCTTCCATATAATCGAAATTTCCGAGTGTGCGTGGAACGGCGCGAATCTCAGCGAAGCGACCTTCATGGAAGCAGCCTCGAAGCTGCCGGATTTTACGGGAAACAACATGGAAAAGACGCTCTTCGTCGGCTGCGCGTTCGACGGCGCGAAACTGACTAAGGTACGAGCGCCGATGCTCGTGATTCAGAAATGCTCCTGCCGTAACATCACGGCGGAAGATTGCGACCTGACGCAGATAGTCGCGATGGAGACTGATTTCACGGAGTCCGGCTTCGCCCGCTGCAAGCTCCGCCTCGGCGGCTTCATAGGAAGCAATATGACGAAATGCTCCTTCGCCGGCTCCGACCTTACTGCGGCGCACTTTGCGCGCGCGACGCTCGCGCTCGCGGATTTATCAGGCGCGCCGCTTGAAAAGGCGAATTTTGCCGGAGCCGACCTTTCCTACGTGAACCTGTCGCGTGCGAATCTCAAGATGGCCGACCTGTCGCACGCGAGGGTCGCGCGCGCGCGCTTCGACGGTGCGGATTTGACGCTCGCGAACGGACATGCCGTGAATTTTCGCGAGGCGTCCATGTCCGGCGCCGTGACGGAAGGGCTGCGCCCGACCGACGAAAGGCTGCTGAAAGCGGAAAATTTTATGAAGAAAGATTAACGGCTTTATCATAGATTTTAAACGGACTGAGGATTGTAGCTAAGGGGGACTAAAAATGGGATACGCGCTTCCTATAGAAGAGCCCGAGGGCTCGCTTGTTAAAGGAACCGTAGCTGGAGTCGGGACGGACGACGGCGCTATGCTCGTGCGGACGCCGCGCGGCATGGTGCGCGCCGAGCGCGCAGCCGGCTGCCTGTTGAAGCCGCGCTGCGGCGACACGGTGCTTACGGCTTTCCTGCCGGACGGCGAGGCGTGGGTCACATGCGTGCTTACGCGCGCCGAAGCCGACGGCGAGGCGGAGCTCGCGCTTCCCGACAGGACGGCGCTGCGCGCGCGCGAGCTTTCGGTGGAGAGCGAAAAGACGAGTTTTGTCTCGCGCACGATTTCGACGGAAAGCACGATTCTGTCGCTTGGCGGCGGCCTGCTGCTCCAGGGCTTCGCGGCGGTGCAGACCGCGGCGCGTCGCGTCGGCGAGCGGATCGCGCGCAAGGAGGGGCGCTATGGCGAGCTCTCCGAGCGCACGGAGGGGCTCGACGAGCGCAGCGCCGGGCGTATGCGCGTGAAGAGCGAGACGAGCTACCGCCTGCGTGCCGAAAACGCCGATGTGCGCGCCGAAGCGATGCTAGACCTCGACGCCGAGCGCATCAAGGTGGGCTAGATGTTCGCGCTCACGCTTCAGGGCGGAACCTGTATGAGCAACGCGCCCGACGTTTGCAAGACGCCGTCGCCGGGAGGGCCGGTTCCGGTCCCGTACCCGAACATCTTCATGTGCAACATGGTGCTGCCGAACACGGCCTGCACGAAGGTATTCATCTCCGGTTCGCCGGCGCTCAACGTCAAATCGCAGACCGCCATATCGAACGGCGACGAGGCCGGCAACGCCGGAGGCGGCGTCGTATCGAACAAATTCATCGGCAAGGGTGAATTCATCAAGGGCTCGGCGAAGGTGACGCTCGAAGGCAAGGCGGCGGTCTCGCAGGGCGCGACGACTAAGCACAACGACGGCAACACAGTCGGCCTCTGCTCAGTCGCGGCGCAGGCTAAGGTGGATGTCGCGTAGAAGCGCGGGGCTTTTCGCGGCCCTGCTGATTTTCATATCGTCCGTCGGCCTGCTGTCCGCGCCTGCCGGATGCGAAGCGGCGAAGAAAGTCCCTCCTCCGCCCGACGGCGCGCTGAAACCGTCGGAGGTGGTATGGAGCCAGCAGAAGGATGGGCTCACCGTTACGGTCACTGCTGCGGACGACCTCAACTTCGCCTACGGCTCGCCGCTCGGAATTACTATTTGCCTTTATCAGCTGTCTGATATGGCGAAGTTTACGGCTCTGACCTCGACTTTCGACGGCGTCCGAAAGCTGCTGGCCGGCGATATAGAAGTGCTCGGAGGCTCGGCTCTTATGAGCCGCGTCGAGTACGTGCAGCCCGGAGAGAAAATAACGCGGAGCTTCGACCGCATGGAAGGGGCGAAATATTTCGCCGTCGCCGCGGGCTACGCCCACTGCGACCCGACGCGCTGCTCCGCATACGCGCCGTTTCCGATAGACGAAACGGTGATAAAGGTTAAACGACGCAAGAAAGTCACCTATTACACTGCCGGAACCCTCGCAGCCGGGGTTCTCCTAAATTCCGAGGCTGTAACCGTCACTGGAGGTGAAGGTGGATATGAACGATAATCCAGTTTTTTGGGAACACGGCGTGTTCCTACAGCCGCAACATTTTCAGCTTGAATATATCCAGCACGTCCGGCGCGCAGCGGCGGCGCTGGCGCTGCTCAACCCGTATCTGTGGGGCGTGCGCCGCCTCGAAGTCAACGAGAACTCGATAGCGAACGGAGTCTTCGAGGTCGTCTCGATGGAACTTCTTCTGCCATCCGGCGAATGGGTCTCGTGCCCCGGCAACGCGTGGCTTCCGCCGCGCTCTTTCGCTCAGGCGTGGACGAACCCAGAAGAGCCGCTGACCGTATACGCTGGAATCGCTGAGTTCCGCGAAAGCGGCGGAAACGCCGTCAAGGCCGCATCTCCCGACGAAGCGCCCGAGAACTTCCGCTACGCCGCGCCGCTCGAACCGGACGCCGTGCCGGACTACTACTGCGGCGGGCCCGACATGGACGTCTCAACCCTGCGCTACAATATGCGCCTCTGCTTCGGCGGCGAGGGCGGAGCCCTCTGGAAAATGCCGCTCGCGCGGCTTGTCCGCGACGGCGAGCGCGTCCGCATCGATGAGCGCATGGCTCCGCCCTGCGTCGATATCGCCGCCGTCCCTGCGCTGCACAGGATAGTCCGCGACGTTTCCGACACGCTGCTCTCCCGCAACCGCCATCTCGACGAGTACAAGATAGACACAAACGAGGGAAGCTGGCATGGCGTCCAGAGCAACGGCGCGGTGCTGCTAGCGATCCTAGGCCTTCTTGGGCGCAGCATACCGGAGCTGAGCCGCTGGCTCAACGCCAAGAGTGCGCATCCGTGGAACGTCTACGGCAGCCTCTGCCGCATAGCGGGCGAGCTCTCGGTCTTCGCGCCCGACATGTCGCCGCTCGGCGAGACGCGGCAGGGCGTGCGCGTCATCCCGCCATACGACCATATGGATTTATACGGCTGTTTCAGCGCCGTCTCTCGCGTTATCATGCGTCTCGTAGACACGCTCGTGATGGGGCCGCAGTACATATTCGATCTCGAACCGTCAGGAACTCCTGGCGTATTCACCGCGGTCATGCCGCGCGGGGCGCTCTCGGCGGGCAGCTACGACTACTGGCTGCTGCTGCGCTCGCAGCGCGGAAAGGAGCTTGCCTCAGCCGCTGCGCTCGGCAAGCTGGCGCCCGCATCCGAGATGTCGGACGTCGTTACGCAAGCGCTTCCAGGCGTCAGGCTGCGCCGAAGCGAACAACCGCCGATGGGGCTGCCGAGGCGCGGCGACACGCTTTATTTCAGGATAGACTCGAACGACCCGCTTTGGCGCAGGCTGGAGCGGGACGGAGAAATTTCGTACAGCCTGCCGGGCGCACCGGACGATATGCGCGTGCAGGTGACAGTCGTGGAGCGGTGAGGCCATGAAAAACCTCTGTGAAAGATTCGCGCCGATTATGGCGGAGACTCTGCACTACGCGGGCGCGCCCGATGGGCTGGCGGCGCCGCTCTCCGAGGCTTCATTACGGCTGGTCGAGCTTGCCGAACGCGAGCGCGCGCTGCCGGTCTGCGCATCGGGGCAGCCCTTGACGCCGCGCCGCGATTTGGAGCAGGCGCGCTTTGCGGTTTTTGCCTGGGCCGACGAGCAGATGATGAGTTCCACTCGGGCCGACGCCTCCTCGTGGGCGGCGATGAGCCTGCAATACCGTTACTTCGGAACGGCGGAGGCCGGGAGGCTTTTTTATCAGGAGCTTGAAAAATGTCTCGATTCGTGCGGAGTGCCGCGTCGCGCAAGGCTGCAAAATGTCGATGCCGCCGCAGAACCGCTCGGGGACGGCGACGGCATCGACCTGGGCGTCTGTGCGGAGCCGGAAGGTAACGAATGGCACGAGCTTGACCTCGCAGAACGATTCGAAGCCGCCGCGTCGCGGCACAGGGACGGGGACGATGAAGGCGCGCTTGGGGTATTCGCGCTCTGCATGCTCTGCGGATTCCGCGGCGCTCTCTACAGCGACGCCGCACAGCTAGCGCGTATACGAAGGGCCTGCCGCGGCCTCTTCGACCGCGCGCCGGAACTTAGGATGCCGCCATCGCGCCGCCGTGCGTCTGCGTTGGCCGTCTGGGGAGAGCGCGTCGCATACGTCGCGTTGCCGCTTCTGGTCTGCATCTTGTTCGCGCTCTACTGCGGCGGCGTGCTTGCAAACGCGCCGTTCCACGGCAAATTCTGAGGACGGCGTGAAGAGGTGATATACGGATGAAGTTTTTATCTAAGGCTTTGAAATTTATATTGATACTGATACTTCTCCTCGTCCTGCTCGCGATTCTGACGGCGTTCTCGTGGTATGAGGGATGGCCGCTTTTTACCGGCGCGGCTGCGCTGCTCGGCATAGCGGCGCTTTTCCTCGCCGCCCGCGGCGTGATGCTGTTATGGCGCTGGCGCAGCAAGCGCAGCTTCGTCTCTAAGATAATGAGCGAACATCAGGCTGCGGCCCCCGAAACGGCGGGAGACTCCGCCGTATCTGTTGCGTGGCGTCATGGCATGTCCTGCGTGCTGCGCTCGCCGTCCCGCTTCAGCCGCACTTTGAACGCGAGCCAGCCGTGGTTCGTTGTCGTTGAGGACGAGGCGCGCGAAAGCTCGCCGTTCGACTCGTTCGGGCGCAAGGTTCCCGATGGGGCGTCGCCGCTTTACTGGCACTTCACTGAGTCCTGTGTAGTGCTGAGGCTTAGCTGTTCCGGCGACGGCGGCAGCGTATGGGAGACGGAGCTTGAAGAGCTTCTCGCTGCGCGCCGCCGCCACGCCCCGCTTCGCGGCGTCGTGCTTTCGCTGCGCCTTTCAGACCTGCTCGGCAGGAACGACGCTGAACTCGATATGCTGGGGCAGAGGCTTCGTACGCGCGTGCAGCAGATAATGCTGACCGCGAACGCGCTCTACCCGGTCTATATACTAGTTGAGGAAATAGAAGATATGCCGGGCATGAGACAGCTCCTGATGCAGTATATGCCCGACGGCTCCGAAGGAGCGCTCGGCGGGTGGGACGACGGCCCGTCGATAGGCGCGCTGGCCGCGGCGAACGCGGCGGACAGGCTTGAAGAGCTTGTGCTCGACGGAGCTGCGGAAGGGACGCCGCCGCACGGCGACGTGCTATCTGCGTTGAACGGTATACGGGCGCTCGCGCCTAAGCTCGACATAATTACGGAAAATCTCTCGCGTGAGCTCGCGCACCAGGTCAATCCGGAAATAGCTGGCGTCTTCTTCTGCGCCTCGCGGCCGCTTGGAAGTAACGGGCGGCGAACCCCGCCCTTCGTCGGCTCGCTTGTCTCGCGCGTTCTACCCGCTGCGCCGCTTCCACGTCCCTTCAGCGGGATACCGGTAAGCGCAGGCGGCAGGATAGCGCTTATGGCCGGCTGGCTGCTTCTGACGCTCTCAGTCTGCGGCCTGCTTGCTGCCAACACTATATACCAGTACCGGATACTTGCGGAAGATCCGCACATAGCGACGGGAAAGTCCGGTAACGGCGGGCTAATGGTGCTCGACCCTGCGCAGGGGCCGCTGGCGGAGTCGTACTCCAGGCTTTACTCCGAGATGAACTACATATTGAATCTTGAAAAATCATATGGAGCGTGGTATCTGCCGAAAATGGGCGAAGATATGCTCGGTCGCGCGCTGAACGGCGCCAAGCGCGAGTATGTGCGAGGTGTTAACAGGATAATTCTGCGCCCGATGATAGATCGGTTCCGCGACATCCTCTCCGCGCCGGCGACGGCCAGGACGCGCGTGCGGGACATGGAGCTTGCGACTGAGCTGACGTGGCTCACGACGGCGCTTTCCGACCGTCTCGATGCCTCTGCCGCTTCCATGAACGGGGCCGCCGGGACATATCCGCTGACCGGTCTAAACGAGGCCGAGTGGACTCCCGTTACAGGGCAGCTTATAGTAAACGCGCTGCGATGGATAGACGACGAGGAACAGCTCGAAGCGCTCTCTATGGAGATACGTTCGCTGCTCGCCCAGAGCTTTACCCGCCGCGGCAGCAACCTAATGAACGACCTCACGGCGCAGCTCAACAGTTCGCGCGCCTCCGAAAGCGTCCGCCTTTCGCAGTTCTGGCCGCACATCCCGATACAGAGCGAAGCCGACGTAAGCGTCGACTTCTGCTACACGGCCGCAGGGCGCAAGGCGGTCCGCGACACGATAGAGGACATTGAGAAGATCGCCGGAGGCTCTGAAATCCTTGGAGTCTACATTGATAAATTCAGGAACGACTACCTGCTCGAGTACGCGCGCGCTTGGGAAAACTTTGCGGAGAGTTTCACCGCCGCCGGGCCGTCGCTGCGGCACGAAAATTTCGAGCGCTACCCAGCCTACGAGGAGATAAAGAAGGTTAACGATCTCCCGCACGTTAAGGCATACCGCTGCATAATGGCAGAGACCGCGCCTCTGCGCGAGAGCAAGCTGCGCCCCGCGTGGGTCGACAGTATGGATGTCGTCGACGCAGTAGTGTCGCTCGCGCTTGCGAATAGCGAGGACAAGAAACGCGACAAGTTGTGGAACGCCTTCACAGCGGTCGAGAAGAACCCAGACCTCATGGGACGTCTCCGCACAGGCGTCAAAAGCGATGCGAAAATGAGCGACATTGTGAAGGCTGAAACGGCTATGCGTGACTTCTTCGTAAACTGCGCGACGCTGCTCGGCGTGATCTCAAACCCGTCGTCCGCCTTCTCGCTCTGCTCCGCAAAGTACGGAGAGGAAAAGGGCGCGGAACAGCCAGAGGGGCAGCCCTACGACTCTGCCCAGCAGGCTTTCGACGAAGCCTTCTCGCTCATCGGCGGCGAATGGTCGCCTGCGCAGGAGGTGCTTGGAGGCATACTCGACTTCATCGCAGCCGAGGCGACGATAGAGACGGCTCAGGTGCTCCAGCGCCGCTGGGAGGACGAGGTGCTGAACAGCCCGACCGTGCTATTCGGGCGCGGCGGCGGAGAGGCTATATACGGCGAGACCGGCGTCGTTCCGGTATTCGTGCAGAAGAACCTTGGCACGCTGCTCTCGCACCGCGGCGGCGTCCCGGTGCCGTCTCTCTGGGAGGGAACTCCGTTCCCGTTCGACGACGGATTCCTCACGGCGCTCATGCAGGGCGCGGAGGCTGCGTCGCAGCCTCTTCCCCCAGAGCGCAAAGAGTCCTACCGCGTGAGCGTCATGTCGCGTCCGCTGATCGTCAACCAGGGCGCAAAACTGCGCCCGAGCGTCATGACCCTGACCCTCGAGGGCGAGGACGGGCCGCAACAGCTTGTGAACCAGAACTTCCCGCAGGAAGCCGTGTTCACCTACAGCCCAGGTAAGTCCGGCCGCGTGACGCTCGTGATAAGCTTCCCAGGTTTCGACCTGCGGCGCGAATACGCCGGATTCAAGGAATTCGTCACGGAGTTCCGTACCGGCGAAAAGACCTTCTTCTATATGGACTTCCCAGGAGCGTTTGAAAAGATGGAGGCAGCCGGCTTAAAGACTATCAAGGTACCCATCGCCGTCTCGAATACGGCGGGTATCTTCACTGACCCGAAGGCGGAGGCGGAGCGCAAATTCCCCGAGCTTCCGTCGAACATAACAAGGCTGGTGACGCGCTGATGAACTCTCTGCAAACAATATTCCGATGGATGCTGCTTGTATGGCTCGTGCTTGTCGCTGCGCTCGGTTTCGCCGTGTCGCGCAGCACGCACACTACCTACGCAGGGAACACGATGGCCTTCCTCTTCTCGTCCGCCGGGCGCGAAAAGATCGAGCTCCCCCCCGCCGTACAGCGCGCCGCTCAGCCTGTAGCGGAAGAGCCGCCCGCCGAACCTACAGCGCCGGAATGGACGCCGCTCGCTAAAGGCAAGACGGCCGGCAGCGGCACGCTGGGCGCGCCGGAGATACAGACACTGGACGGAGACGCTGTCGCCGTCGTGATGTCCCTGAACGGGGCGATAGGCGACGTTTCGTTTTACAGCCCGAAGAACGTCACGGGCGCTACGGTAGACTTCATCGGCGAGTGGAGCAAGCCGCCATATATGAAAAAGTCACTGAGCGACGGCTGTCTTTCGCTAGTGCAGGCCGCGGGCCACAAGGGCTATCTGCGCGTATCGGGCGTCGCAGCGAAAGGCGTCGCGAAGCTCGAAGCGCGCGCCGAATACTCCGCCGTAAAAAACGCGGTGCGGGTCGTATTCTCGCCCGCGGGCGCTGAAAAAGGAAAATAGCGGTGTCGTCGATACGCTTTCTTGAAAGGCTGCGCGCGATGCAGCATGGCTCCGAACGCGCGAATTTCGAGGATGTGAACGAGGTGCTGCGCTCCGTCATAGCCTACGTGAGCAAACTGCTCAACACGCGGCGTGGCAGCAGCGTTCTCGACGAGGAGTTTGGAATACCGGACTTCACGGGCTTCGGCGTCAGCTACAACCGCGACGACATCCCGCGCATCGAGAAGGAAATTGCGCGCTTCATAGAACGTTGCGAGCCGCGGCTGCGCGACGTGAAAATCGCATACGCGCCCGACCCTAACGAACCGTTCAGCATCAACTTCGTCCTCGACGCGAAGCTCGTGCTGACCGGCACGGACTCTCTGCCCGTCAAGCTTATGACGAGGATAAATTCGTCGGGCAAGGTGAGCGTCACAGACTAACGGCGCGCGTGAATTTTTCAAAACGATAAAGCCGGGACTGACGGCCCGCAAAGCCGAGGGAGAGTAAATCCGGCATCTTCCGGCAGAAAGGAAGGATGAAAAATGACAGAAGACAAAGACACCGAACTTTTCCGCTTCGAAGTCGATGGAATGGACAGGGATACCTTCCACGTCCTCAGCTTCCGGGGGGCGGAGGCGTTGTCGAGCCTGTTCTCTTTCGACATAGAACTTGTAAGTAAAGATATCTCGCTAGACCTGGAGGAACTGCTGGCCTCCGACGCGAAGCTAACTATAAAACGCGGCGGAGATCTCCCCGACGCGGTGTTCGCCGGCCGTCCTGCGGCGGCGCGCCAGACTGGGAACTTCGGGGAGTACGCCTACTACTCCGTTACGCTGCGCCCGGCTTTCTGGAAATTTACGCAGCTCGTACAGAGCGCGATATTTCTCAACCAAACTGCGCCTGAGACCGTGGACGAGCTCATTTCCGAAGAACGCGGCTTCCCGCTGAATTTTGAAATGCGGCTCACCGCGGAATACCCGAAACAGGAATTCGCGATGCAGCATGAAGAAAGCGTCTATGACTACATCGCATGGCGCATGGAGCAGCAGGGCGCGTACTTCTACTTTGCGCCCGACGGCGACAAGGTGATATTCTCCGACTCGCCTCAGTCGCACGACGGCTCGGCCGGGACGATATATTACTCGCCCGCGACCGGCCTCGAAGGCGACAAAACCGGTGAAGTGGCGACCGCCTTTTCGCTCTGTCAGACGCCGCTGCCGGCGCGCGTCGTCGTGCGCAGCTATAGCTGGAAAAATCCGAACGTCCCGATTGTCGCTGAGGCAGAGGTCTCGCCGCGCGGCTTCGGCGACGTCTACCTCGCACATGAGCCTGCTGAGACGCATGCCGACGCGCAAAGAATAGCGGAAATTCGCGCCGAAGAACTTAAATGCCGCAGCAAAATTTACAGCGGCGTAAGCGCCTCGCCGCTCGTGCGCCCAGGTGCGGTCTTCTCGCTCGACCGCCACTATAACGAAAAATTCAACCGCGACTACATGGTCACGGAGGTCACGCACGAGGGTGCGCAGGAAGCGTTCATATCGATGGGGCTAGGCATACCGATACGCGGCGCAGTCGAGCACCTCTTCTACCTCAACGAATTCCGCTGCATAGAATCCGACACTCCGTACCGCCCTGAGCGAAAAGCGCCGCGCGCGAAGATAACTGGAGTCATGCGCGCCTTCGTCGACGGAGCGGGCAGCGGCGCGCGCGCCGAGACCGACGAGTACGGACGCTACAAGCTGGTATTCCCCTTCGACATATCGGGCAGAAAAGGCGGAAACGGTTCCTGCTGGATACGTATGTCGCAGCAGCAGGCTGGGCCTGACAGCGGTCTCGCGCTGCCGGTGCAGCCTGGCGTCGAGGCGCTCGTCTCGTTCGAGGAGGGCGACCCGGACCGCCCTTACATCTCGGGAGTCCTCGCAAGCGGAGAAACCGGATCGATTTACGGTTCCGGCAACAGAAACATCTCCGGCCTTCGCACGGCGGGCGGCAACCAGATAACGATAAACGACGAGGATAACAAACAGGGAATTTCTATGATGATGCCTACCGGCAGCGGCATCATGATGTCCGCCGGGTCGTCAGACCTTGCAGTAAACGCAACAGATACGGCTGTCGCCGCTACTTCGACGTGCAGCACCGATCTTGCAGGAGTGTTGAAGACCAACCTTTGCGGCTTCCGCTCGGTGACGTGTTCGACGACCGACCCGAAATCACTAACGACATGGGCCTCGACCTGTTCTGCTGTAGGTACCATGTGCTCCGACACTCTCAGCACGCTCAGCAAAGCATTCTCCGGCGACACGTCGAACAGACTCTCGTGGAGCGCAGGCGGAGTCAAGGACGCCATGCTTGTGCTCAACCTTCTGCTCCAGACCATAAATATGGGCATGGGAGCTCAAAGTTCTTATAATATGGCGATGACGGTCAAGGACGACAGTACCGCGACCTCGCTTGTGCAGGCCAAAGCCGGTATTCCTGAGATGCTCGGGCTGGTGTCGAGCCTGCTGCTTCGTCTGTACAGCGCCGGAATAGACACGGCGAACGCATTCGCAGGTGAACCCGCAGGCTACGACGAGGACGGCAACGAGCTACGCTACGACAAGGATCTTAACAAGGTAAGCAAGGCGGCGGCGCAGCGCAGCTACACGACTTCGTCTGCGGCCGCGCTTCTGCCTGAACTGACGTCGATCATAGTTACGATGATCGCCGCCTGTAAACAGGAAAGCAAGCTCGGCGGAATCTCGCTGAATGCAGTGAAGGAAAACGTCAACCTGAACGCCGGAACGACCGTCACGGCGCACGCAGGCGGCAGCATCCTGCTGCACGCGGGAGAGCTGCCCACGGTGGGCGCGCCGCTGAACAACACGCCCTCGCTCGCCGGTACAGACGGGGTTCATGCGGCGCTCAAAAGCGCGGACATTAAAGGAGCGGCTCACTGGGGCGTCGGCCTTGACGCCGCTCACGGAATCGCGGAAGACGTTATTGACAAAGATTATAATTTCCTATGCACCGATCAGAAGGTCAATCTAAACGCGCAGCGGCTGAAAAGTATAGCGTCAATATCAGAACTGATTTACGATAGGTCTACGGATTCCGTATCGATCTCAAAGCGAGACAAGGTGGACTACGCCGACAACCGCGTTATAGCGCGCGGAGGCTCCAAGGGCGCTACGATGAGCCTGAAGCAGAAACAGTGGCTCGGCTACACGCCGTCGCAGGGAACAGTCAAGCTCGGCGTCGTTACCGGGAATTATCCGTCTCAGGCCGATGTCGTTGACGACAACGCGTTTTCCGGCGCGATTATGGAAAACGACGCAGTAAGGCTACAATGGAAAAAAGAAAGCGAGAGCAGCCTCGCGCTGGAAGATAAATCCGCGAAGCTCACTGTGCAGAACAAAAGCACCGTAAGCATGAGCGACAAAGAAACGGAAATATCCGCGGAGACCGTCACACTGAAAAACTTGTCTGGGGGTAAGCACTCGCTGATGGTTGACGGCAAGGGCATACATATAGACGGTTTCGATGTGACCGGAGGGCGGATAAAAGCAAGAAACAAGAAGAGAATGCTGGAAATACAAGGCGGGATAATCAAAATTGGCTAGCGCCGCGCACGCGCCGCGCCTATAAAAAATCCCGCCGTTCCGCGCGTATCGCGCTTCATGCGGAACGGCGGGATTTTTGCGCCGTCGGGCCGCCGCCTTTGCGCCGCGGCGGCGCGTAGGCTTGACCTATCCGCGCCGCCGCAGTAACTTAGTCTATATTTTTGTAAGGACGTGTTTGAATGGGCGGCATTGTAGATAATCTGAACCCGAGACAACGCGAGGCGGTGGAGTACTGCGGCGGGCCGCAGGTGGTGCTAGCGGGCGCGGGCAGCGGCAAGACGAAGGTGCTCACGACGAAGATAGCCTACCTCGTGCGCGAGCAGGGCGTGCGCCCGTGGCGCATCCTCGCGCTGACCTTTACGAACAAGGCGGCGCGCGAGATGAAGAGCCGCGCCGAAGCGATCTTCGACGGCGAGCTAGGCGGCCTGGAAATCTCCACCTTCCACGCCTACGGCCTGCGCTTCCTGCACCGTTACCACGAAGCGCTTGAGAAGCTCGGCTATCCGTACCCGTTCGTCATTTTCGACAGGAACGACACGCGCTCCGTCGTCAAGCGCGCGATGAACGATTTGAACATCGACCCGAAGAAGCTCGACGTTTCCGGCGCTCTCGACATGATTTCCAACGCGAAGACCAAGGCGAACCCGGTGACGCGCGAGCCGAAGGTACCCGAACGCTGGCGCGCGCTCTACGAAGCGTACCAGAACGCGCTCAAGTCGCAGGGGGCGCTCGACTTCGACGACCTGATGGTGCTGCCGCTCCACATACTCGCGACCGACAAAGACGTGCTCGAACGCGAGCGCGCGCGGCTCGACTGGGTGCTCGTAGACGAGTATCAGGACGTGAACGCCTGTCAGGACGCGCTGTTCCGCTGCCTTTCCGATAACGGGCGAAAGCTCTTTCTCGTCGGCGACGTGAAGCAGTCGATCTACCGTTTCCGGCTTGCCGACCCGTCGATCTTTCTGAAAAAGTACGAGAGCTGGGCGGATCTCACGCCGGAGACGCCGCCGGAAACGCCGGGGCGCATTCTGCTGCGTGAAAACTTCCGCTCGCGCCGCGAGATTCTGGAGAGCGCGAACCATGTGTTCCGCAACGTCATGTCGCGGGAGATCGGCGAGCTTTGCTATGACGACGCCGCGGCGCTGCGCCCCGGACGGGAGCTTCCTCCGGGCGGCGGTGCGCCGGCGGAGCTTTGCATCCTCACGCCGCCGGACGCCGCGGAGGATGAAGAGCGACCCGATAAGACCGCGCTGGAGG
>URAG01000023.1 GCA_900545755.1 uncultured Cloacibacillus sp.
CGAGGCGGTGCCGATATTCTCGTTGCCGACGTGCATGAGCTGCGCCGCCGCGTGATGGAGCGCTTTGCGGTCGCCTATCCCGATTCTCATATCCCATATGCGGTCTTCGGGCACTCGATGGGTAGCTTCGTTACTCGCGTATACCTTACGCGTCATGCTTTTGGGGTCGATGCCGCGCTGATTTGCGGCACGGGCCAGCAACCCATGCTTATGGCGGTGGCCGGGCGCACCATCACCGGGCTCATCGCGCGCGCCCGCGGCGAGCGCGCGCTCCGTCTCAGCTTCGTTGTGGACTTCGACGAGCGCCGACAAGTTGAGCTCGTGCGCTAGCTCTATATATTCGCGCAGCCGCGCGCCGTCGAGCAACGAAACTATCAGCAGCACGGCGGAAGCGCACAGAGCTGAAGCAGCGTATATCATGTACTCGTCGACGGTGAAATCCTTGCGCAGCACGGGAATCCGAACCTCGCGCGCTATATCGCGCAAGTACCCGTCGCTCCCTTTGAACCAGAATGGCTCGGTCAAGCACGAGATTGCAGCCGCGCCAGCCGCCTCGTACTCGCGCGCTATGTCTAGGTATGGGAAATCCCCGGCGATGAGCCCCTTCGACGGCGATGCGCGCTTCACCTCGCAGATGAACGAAACGTCGCCGCCGCGCAGAGCTTTTTCAAAAGCCTGCGGCGTTCTCGCCTTCGCCGTCTCTTCCGCGGCGCGGCGAACCTCCGCTAGCGGCGCGCGCTTTTTGTCCTCCGCAACGCGGTCTTTCGTTTTTTCGGCGATTTCCGCTAAAATGTTCACTTTGCGCTCTCTCTTATGAATTCGTCAAGCTTACGCGCAGCGGCGCCGGAGTCGATAAGCTCCTCGGCTCTGCTCACGCCCTCTTCCAGGCTTGCTGCCTTTTCTCCAATGTAGAGCGCGGCTCCCGCGTTGAGGCAGACTGCGCTGCGCTTAGGCCCGCGATCCGCGCCGGCGAGTATAGCGCGCGTTATTTCGGCGTTCTCTTCCGGGGTGCCGCCTACGAGCTCGGCTTTATCGCAGCGCTCATAGCCGAAGCGCTCCGGCGTCAGTTCGTAGGACTGGAACCAGCCGTCCTTTATCTCGCAGACCGTCGTCGGCGCGCTCATCGAAATTTCATCGAGGCAGTCGCGCCCGAAGACTACCATGCCGCGCGAGACGCCGAGGCGCGACATGACATGTGCCAGCGGCTCAACGAGGGTCTCGTCGTAGACGCCCATCAGCTCGCGCTTCGCGCCCGCGGGGTTCGAGAGCGGGCCAAGTATGTTGAACACTGTCCTGATGCCAAGTTCGCGGCGCACCGGCGCGACGTACTTCATCGCTATATGGTAGTTCTGCGCGAAGAGGAAGCAGATGTTTATCTCCTTTAGCAGCTGCGCGCTGCGCTCAGGAGAAATAGTGATGTTCACGCCGAGCGCTTCTAGTACGTCCGCCGCGCCGCACTTCGACGATGCGGCGCGGTTCCCGTGCTTCGCGACGGGAACGCCGCCAGCCGCCGTGACGAGCGCCGCAGTCGTCGAGATGTTGAAAGAGTTCGCGTGGTCGCCGCCCGTCCCGACTATTTCCAATGCGTCGACGTCGTGCAGCAGCTTTATACAGTGCTCGCGCATTCCGGCCGCGGAAGCCGTGATTTCGTCGGTCGTCTCTCCTTTGAGCGACAGCGCTGTAAGATAGGCCGCCATCTGCACGCTGCTCGCCTGTCCGCTCATAATCTCGTTCATTACTTCGCGCGCTTCGGCGAAGGTCAAGTCCTCTTTTTGTGAAAGTTTTATTATCGCTTCTTTAATCATAATTATTTCCTCCTATTTTTCGCAGCTTCTATAAAATTTCCGACTATCGTCGGGCCGTCCGGCGTCATTACAGACTCTGGATGGAACTGCACGCCGCATATAAGCCGCTTTACGTCTTCAAGCGCCATTATCTCGCCGTCCTCTGCGCGCGCCGTGACTTTCAGTACGTGAGGCAGGGTATCTTCCACAGCCGCAAGCGAATGGTAGCGCGCAGCCGGAAATCCGCCTTTCATGCCCTTGAACAGCACGCTCTCGCCTTGGATATCTATTTTCGAAATTTTGCCGTGCATCAGCGTCTTTGCATAGGAGACCCGCCCGCCCAGAGCCGTGCATATTACCTGCATCCCGAGGCAGACGCCGAAAATCGGGATTTTCCCGGCGAAATGTCTTACCAGCGCCGGGCAGACGCCGGCGTCCTCTGGACGGCCCGGGCCAGGCGAAAGAAGGATGGCTTCCGGCGCAAGGGCTTCGACTTCATCCGCCGTCAGCGCGTCGTTGCGCACAACCGTCACATCCGGTACAAACGAGCCTACAAGCTGGTACAGGTTGTAGACGAAGCTGTCGTAGTTGTCTATGAGCAGAAACATTATTTCAGTCCTCCTTCTGCGGCGCGAAGGGCGCGCACTACAGCCTGCGCTTTGTCGGCGCACTCCTGGAACTCGCGTTCCGGCACGCTGTCGGCGACGATCCCTGCGCCGGACTGGACGCAGACGCGCCCGTTCTTCTTGTATGCGAGCCTGATCGCAATACATGTGTCCATGTTGCCGCTGAAATCAAGATACCCGACCGCACCGCCGTAAATTCCGCGCGGTTTGCCTTCCAGTTCGCGTATTATCTCGCAGGCGCGTATCTTCGGCGCGCCGGAAAGCGTCCCCGCCGGCAGTATCGAGCCTATTGCGTCAACCGCATCCATACCAGCGCGCAGACGGCCCGAAACAGTGGAACCTATGTGCATGACATGCGAAAAACGCAAGACTTCAAGATACTTCTCAACTCGGACGCTGTTTAGCGCGCAGACGCGCCCAACGTCGTTCCGTCCAAGGTCGACAAGCATATTGTGTTCAGCCAGTTCCTTTTCGTCGGCAAGCAGTTCACGCTCAAGCGCAGAGTCCTCCTCCTCGTCCGCGCCGCGCCTACGCGTTCCTGCAAGCGGGAAAGTGTAGAGCGTTCCGTCTTCAAGCCGCGCAAGCGTCTCAGGCGAAGCGCCCGCAATTTCTATATCGTCGCTTGAGAAATAGAACATATACGGAGACGGATTCGTGGTGCGCAGCACGCGGTAAGTATCAAAAAGGCTCCCTTCCGCCTCGGCGGTCATTGGATTTGAAAGCACAACCTGAAAAATATCGCCCTCGTGAATATACTTTTTCGCACGCTCCACCATCGTGCAGAACTCTTTTTTTGAAAAACGCTGCGTCAGCCCACCACTGAGGTGCAGCGGACGGAACACCGCTTTTGCGCCGCTTGCAAGCAGCGCCTCCATCCCGTCAAGCTCCTTCCACGCGCGCAGATATCCGGCGTCGGCGTCGTCGGCGGGAACGCCCGCAATAAGCAGCAGTTTCTGCCTGTAGTGGTCAAATGCTATAACCTTGTCAAAGAGCATCAGGTCGACGTCGCGGAAATCACCGCCGCCCTCGCCTCCTTTAAGTCTCGGCTCGGCGTACTTGAAATAATCATATGAGAAGTAGCCGACCAACCCGCCGCAGAACGGAGGCATCCCCTTTATCTTCGGGCTCCTGTATTCGCGTAGGACGACCCGAATGGCCGCCCCAGGGTGTTCCGTCTCCTCCGTCTTCTCGTGGATTTCGCCGTCGCGCCCAAACTTACGTATACGGAGCTTGCCGTCTGTGCAGGTAAGCTCAAGCGCAGGTTCGTAGCCAAGAAAGGAATATCTTCCCCACCGCTGGTTGTTTTCCGCGCTTTCAAGCAGAAAGCAGTGCTTGCCCGCAGCGCGCAGCGTCCTCATAACTTCGACCGGCGTAAACATGTCGGCGTAAAGTTCCCGGCATACGGGAATACGTTTGTATTCTCCGCTTTTCGCAATCGCCTTTACCTTTTCCAGCTCAGGATACATAAAAAATTCCTCCTATCACGCCGGGAAACGAAAAACCCGTCCCCGGCAGATTATCAGTCTGCCAAGGACGGGTTATAAATTCCCGCGGTGCCACCTTGCTTCACGCCTGCGCGTGCTCTTAGCGAGATACTATCATATCTCCGGCAACTTACGTATGCCCCCTCGTCGCGTTATACTCGGCTTACGCCTTTCCCCGCGCCCTCAACGGTCCATTTGCCTGCCTGCGTTCCGCCCGCTCTCACCAACGCGGACTCTCTGTAGGCGCCCGACAGACGTTATCTCCGTCTCACAGGTTTCGGTCACTATAAACTACAGCAGTAGATTATATATAAGTTTTGCACGTTGTCAATACCGCCGTTGAAGTCGTTTGTAACATCCCGTGCAATATAAACGGGAGCCCCAAGCTCAAGCGCGCAGCCGCTATATATCGAACTCTGCGACGACCGCCGTATGGTCCGACGGTTTTGCAGCCGCGCGCAGCTCTCTCTCAACGCTCACCGAACGGCACAGCGCCGCGGCGCTCCTAGTACCGAGTACGTGGTCTATGCGCCAGCCGATATTTCGCGCTAGCGAGTCCTTGATGCGGTAATCCCAGAAAGTGTACTCTCCCTCGTTCGGCAGATGCTCGCGGAATATATCAACGAGCCCCCACTCCATCACAGCGGCGAGAGCTTTTTTCACGCTCTCATGAAAACAGACGTGGTTCTTCTTATTTTTGGGATTCGTTACATCTATCTCTGTCGGCGCGACGTTGAGGTCGCCGACCCACACGACAAGGCCGTCCGGCGTACAGCGCCGCTCGAGCAGATCGCGCACGCGCGCGATAAAACGCAGCTTGTATGCGTAATCAGGGTGCTCGATATCCTTCCCCTGCGGAATGTACGTATTCAACACGAAAAGCTTGCCGAAGCGGGCGAAAGCCACGCGAGCCGCCTCTGACTCCTCGCGCCCAGCCTCCCCCCCATCGCCGAGGCCGAACGAGATTTCGTCCGGCTCGCGTTTCGATATTATCGCGACGCCGTTGTAGCTCTTCATGCCGCGAAAGTTACAGAAGTTGAAATAACCATCGAAGGAATGGACGGGAAAATCATCGTCGACGCACTTTGTCTCCTGGAGACAGAGTATGTCTGGCGCTCCCTTCGTCTCGAACCACTGGATAAGTACGGGAATGCGGCTCTTTACTGAATTGACGTTAAACGTAGCTATCTTGAGCGTCATCACTGCACCTCGCAAAATTTATTATTGTCGCACCACAATTATACCGCCGCAGCAAAACGCGCGCTAAGCTTTCGCAACGCGCCGCCTGAGGCACGAAGCACAGGCGAGGGGGCTGAGATGACGACGGAGACGCCGACTACGCCCTCCGGCGGGAAATCGCTGCTTGTGCGGAGGATCAGCAAAGTTTCCGCCACGCGGGGCAAACCGGCGCGAGTTTGCGCCTGCGCGCCGGATTTATGAAAGATTAGCAAAAAGCGGACGCTTCTTTTGAACGTCCGCTTTCCTCTTAAATTTTATTCCGCCCAGTAGTTCGGGGCTTCCTTTGTAATTACTACGTCGTGCGGGTGGCTTTCCTTCATCGAGGCCGCCGTGACCTGCACGAAGCGCGAGTCGCTGTGGAGCCGCTCTATCGTCGGCGCGCCGACGTAGCCCATGCCGGCGCGGACTCCGCCCACCATCTGGTAAATAACGGCAGAAATCGGTCCCTTGTGCGGGACCATGCCTTCTATGCCTTCCGGCACGAGCTTGTCCTCCTGTGCGCCCTCCTGGAAGTAACGGTCCTTGCTGCACCCGCCCTTCATCGCGCCGAGCGAGCCCATGCCGCGATAGCTCTTGAAGGAGCGTCCCTTGTAGATGACCGGCTCTCCCGGGCTTTCCTCCGTTCCGGCGAAGAGCGATCCTATCATTACGACGTCGCCGCCCGCCGCGAGCGCCTTGACGATGTCGCCCGAGTAACGGATTCCTCCGTCGGCTATGACCGTCTTCCCTAGGCGATGCGCCGTCTCCGAGACGTTCATTACAGCCGCGACCTGCGGAACGCCGATACCGGCGACGATCCTCGTCGTGCATATCGAGCCGGGGCCAATGCCGACCTTTACGCCGTCCGCCCCCGCTTCTATGAGCGCCTCCGCGGCGGCGGACGTGGCGATGTTTCCGCCGATTATCGGAAGGTCGGGGTAAGTCTTTCTAAGGTAAGCAACCATGTCTATGACCATCTTCGAATGTCCGTGCGCAGTGTCTACGACGATTACGTCGACGCCGGCCTTGACAAGCGCCGCGGCGCGGTCTTTCGCGTCGTGGCCGACGCCGATCGCCGCTCCGACGCGCAGCCGTCCGTGGCAGTCCTTTGCGGCGTTCGGGAAGGCTTTGGCTTTGAGGATGTCCTTTATTGTGATAAGCCCTTTGAGTTTGTTGTCCTTGTCAACTATGGGCAGCTTTTCAACTTTGGAGCCCATAAGTATGTTCTTAGCGTCGGCGAGCGTCGTGCCTACAGGAGCCGTGACAAGGTGATCTTTCGTCATCACGTTTGAAATCGGCTGGTCGAGGTTAGTCACGAAGCGCAGATCGCGGTTCGTGATTATGCCGACGAGGCGTATTTCGTCGTCGACGACGGGAACTCCCGAGATATGGTAATGCTCCATGAGCTCGACGGCATCGCGTATCGAGTCCGAAGGATGGCGGTAGAACGGATCGACGATGACTCCCGATTCCGAACGTTTGACCTTGTCTACCTCGACCGCCTGGGCCTCAAGCGGGAGGTTCCTGTGCAGTATTCCAATGCCGCCCTCGCGCGCGAGCGCTATCGCAAGACGGGCTTCGGTGACGGTGTCCATCGCCGCGCTGCATATCGGGATATTGAGGTCTATCTGCGGCGTCAGCTTCGTCGCCACATTGACGCCTGAGGGCACAACCTCGCTGTATCCGGGGACAAGAAGCACGTCGTCGAATGTAAAGCCGCGATAATCAACAAATTTCCCGCTGTTCTTCTCCATTTTTCATATGTCCTCCATAAGTTATTTAATAAAAATCATAAAAATCATGGCGCGCCGCACCCGCCGGAAGCGCGCGCACGATGGTGGCCACGCCGTGGCATATCATGCATTCTCCTCTTCCTGCGCTGCCGCAGCGCTCCGCCGATTTCACTTTCATGTTGAATATTCTTTTCGCACCGCTTCCGCCGAGCGCGCCGTTCATGTTTTCGATGAAAGCCGGCACAAGATGGCCGAGCCGCGGCCTCTGCGCGATAAGCGTAACGTCGACCCATTCGGCGCGCCAACCTTTTACAGCCAGAAGTTCCAGTACAGAACGCAGCAGCGCCATACTGTCAGCGCCGCGCCACTTTTCGTCTGACGCAGGAAAGAGCGTTCCAATGTCAGGTTCCCCAGCCGCGCCGAGTAAAGCGTCCATCACGGCGTGTGCGACCAGATCGGCGTCAGAATGGCCGAGCAGGCCGTATGATACGCCCTCGACCCTCACTCCGGCGATTATAAGCGGACGGCCCTCGGCGAGCTGATGGATGTCGTAGCCGCAGCCGGTCCGCCGTTCGGTATCGGCCAAGCGGCGCGCAAGCGCCTGAGCGGCATCCCAATCATACTGCGAAGTTATCTTGAAGTTCATCTCTTCACCCTCCACAGGCACTAGCTTTCTTCCAGACGTAAGCCAAAGCGACGCCTCGTCTGTGCCGCCCGACGAATTTTCCATAACTTCGACAAGCTCGCGGAGCGGAAAAGCCTGGGGGGTCTGAGTCCTGAAGTAAAGAGACCTGTCCGCGACTCCCGTTATTTCGCCGTTTTGCACGACTTTCAGCGAATCAATAGAGGGAAGCAGCGGAGCTGCGCCCACGCCTCCGGCCGAGGCTGCGTCCATAAGCTTGAGACATAGCCCTTCGCTTATAAAAGGGCGGGCCCCATCGTGCACAAGCACGTGCGGCCCGCGGCACGCTCTAAGCCCGTTTATAACAGATTCGCTCCTCGAACGTCCACCCTCTGCAAGCGTCAGCCCGAGCTTTTCCGCCTCGCCAGCAAGCGCAGCGATGCTCTCGCGCGGTACGGTCATGACAATGTCGCGGACGCGCCCAGCGCTGCGCAGCCTCTTCGCCGTTTCGAACGACCAGCGCCACACCGGCATGGTCCCGAGCACACGGAACTGTTTCGGCACGCCGCCGAGGCGGCTGCCGGAGCCGCCCGCAGTTATGAGAAAAGACCAGTCAGGCGCGCCCTTCATTTCACAGCTATGGGTGTATGCGTCCGAAGATCATGCGCCCAGCCGAGGTCTGGAGCATCGAAGTAACGGTAACTTTGACGCGCTCGCCGACATGGCGGTATCCGTCCTCTACTACGAACATCGTGCCGTCGTCGAGATACCCGATGCCCTGATGGTTCTCCTTGCCGAGACGGATTATGTCTATATCGATTTTCTCGCCGGGAAGAAGCATCGGCTTCAGCGCGTTCGCAAGGTCGTTGACGTTGAGCACGTCAACACCCTCTATCTGGGCGACTTGGTTCAGATTGTAGTCCGTCGTGATGACCTTTCCGTTTAGGCGGCGCGCAAGCACGACGAGCGCTTCGTCTACCTTGTCGCGTTCAAGCTCGCGCAGCGTCACCTCCGGTATCTCGACCGTAAGCCCCTTTACCTTCTGTAGGTCGGTGACGACCGAGAGGCCGCGGCGGCCTCTGGTGCGGCGCATCGGGTCGGTCGAGTCGGCGACTCCCTGGAGCTCGGCGAGCACGAATCGCGGCAGGACTATCGTCCCCTCTATGAATCCCGTCTTAGCCACGTCTAGAATTCGTCCGTCGATTATCGCGCTCGTGTCGATTATCTTAGCGCACGATGAAGCTATCTGAAGCTCCTCGGTCGCAGAACTCTCCCCTTTTTTCTTTGAGCGCGTGAGCTTAGACTTTATATCTATATTCGTCAGTATGTTCCAGAAATCGTCGCCTCGTTTGGCGAAGAAGCGGAGCCCCCAGTAGCCGAGCGCGACGTTGAGAAGCACTGCGACATAAACGCCGATGCCTCCAGGCAGCTTCGCGAGCGGTATCGCGATAAGGTTCGCCAGAAGCAGCCCCAGGATCAGCCCTACCATACTGACTATCAGATCCGGCACGCTCACATTCTGTATTTTGGACTCGAAGAACTGACCGAATTTCTTAATAGACCACCAAAACAGAGGTGCAAGAATAAAGCCGAAAGCCGCCGACACTAGGACGATCAGTACGCCCGCCCCTATCGGGTGTATATCCGTTACCGCGGGCCACCAGTCCTCTTCTATCATGAGCAGATAGAACTGATATCCGGCCGCGCCGCAGATAAAGACCATTACCGCTGTGACCAATCTTTTCATCACTTTGGCTAATTCAATGTCATGCCTCATAAAATCTCCTCCTTCCTGTATCTTGGATTTTCCAAGTTTCCGCGCGCTTGACGCAAATTATGTTTTATGCCTCCGTTCCGTTCATCTCCTTCCGCGCTTCCATAGCCATGTGCAGCGTCACCCTGTCTGCAAAGCCTATGCTGCCGCCTACCGGCAGGCCGTAGGAAAGGCGAGAGACGCGCACATGAAGGCCTTTCAGCGCCTCCTGGACTGAATATGCCGTAAGGTCGCCCTCAATGCGCGGAGCGGTCGCGAGAATTATCTCCTCTACACCGCCTTCTTCAACCCTGCGGCGAAGACGCTCAAGGCTTTCTTCGGGAATTTCCTCGTCGTCGAGCGGCGAGGTCCTACCGCCGAGGACGTGGTAAAGGCCGTTGAAAATGCCGGCCTGCTCCATCGCAACGCAGTCCTCCTCGTTTTCGACCACGCAGATCAGCCGTCTGTCGCGTAGCGGGTCGGTACATACCGCACATGGATCGGTATCCGTGACAGCCCCGCATTCGCTGCACCGCCGTATATTCACCGAGAGGGAAAGCACCGCCTCGCCGAAGGCGCGTATTTTCTCCGGTTCCTGGCGCAGGAGGTAAAAAACCATACGCCGAGCGGTCTTTTCACCGACGCCGGGGAAGCGGCTCCACTCGCTTATCAGTCTCTGAACGGGTCCAGGAAGAGCCAACGCAGGTCACTTACATAAGGCCGGGGAAGCCGCCCATGCCTCCGGTGAGCGCACTCATCTTCTGCTCGGAGAGAGCCCGCGCCTTCGATATCGCCTCTTTGACCGCGCCGAGCACGAGATCTTCGAGCATTTCGACATCGTCGGGATTTACGACTTCTTTATCTATCGAGACGGAGAGGATCTCACCATGCCCGTTCGCCGTAGCCTTAACCGCCCCGCCTCCGGCAGCGCCCTCGACGACGGCGTTCTGGAGTTCTTCCTGAGCCAGCGCCATCTGCGCCTGCATGCGCTGCGCCTGCTTGATTATCTTATCCATCTTCATAGCATTATCATCCTTTCAAATCTGCGCAAACAAAAGCGCAACATTTTATATTTTAACGCTTTTCCGCCGAGAAGGCATCATCTTTATATCTATCGAGGTGAAGACAGGTTAAAAATAGATACCAGACAAACAGCGGCAGTTTTACGGTCCTCCGCCACCTAGACGGTTCCTGTATGACGCGGTAGAGCCATTCCATGCCGCATTTCTGCCATATCTTCGGAGCGCGCGTCAAGTTGCCGGATATCACGTCCATCGCACCGCCGATACCTATGCCGACGACGGCCCCAGTTTCTGCTATATGCTTTTCAAGCCAATATTCCTGCTTCGGGACGCCTAAGGCGACAAGAAGTATGTCTGTCTGTGATTTTTTTATTGCCGCACAGATTGATGCCGTTGCATCTTCCTTAAAATATCCGTCTTGAGTTCCTGCAATTATTAGTCCAGGGTATTTCTCAACAAGCTTTGCCGCCGCGACGTCGGCGATGCCGGGCTTTGCGCCCAGGATCCATACGCGCCAGCCTTCATATGCCGCGCGCTTGCATAAATGTTCAGCGAACTCAACGCCTGGAATACGCTCCTGTATCGGCGTACCTACGAGCTTGAGCGCGCCTATAAGCCCTGCCCCGTCGGGCAGCACGAGCCCCGCGTTGCGCACAATACGACGGTAGTCTGCGTCCGTCCGGCTGCGCAGCGCGGCGAGCGCGTCGGGCGTGACGATAATGTGCGGGGTGCGCTCGTTCTTGATCCAGTGCTGCACACGCGAGAGCGCATAATTTAACGAGATATTGTCGACCGTAACTCCCCAGAGCCCAGGTTTGCGGCGTTCATCGTTCATGCCGCGGTTCTTGTACTTGAATGTGTAAAAAATCCAAATCACCCCGAATATTCCGGCGACAGCGGCCAGCAAACAGAAAAAGTCCGCTATGCCAAGCTGTATCGCCGATATTAAGCAGCCCATAAGCGCACAGACGGCGACGACGAGATATATCGCAACCGGATGAGTGAAGCCGCGCTTGATGAGCTTGCGGTAAAGAATTATGTTGCCGGTCGGGCGCTGCGAAATGGCGGCGCTTATGACTCCCATAGACGTCTCCGTTATAGGCAGCGCGAAAAATCCAAGAGGCAACAGCGCGAGCGTGTAGAAGGTTATCCCTTTGCTTACTCCGAGAATCGATAGCCCGGCGAAAAGAGTCCCCCACAATGCAGTGAGCGGCTCCGTAAGCCTGCGGTAGGCGTAGACGTGCCTGCTCCAGAACACGAGTATAAAGACTAGGCCGATTATGCAGATTTGGGAAGCGTCGCGAAGGCTCTGAGACGACGAAAAGATAACCGCCGATATCATCGTCCAGCTGACTGTCAGCAAAAGCCCGCAAAGCCCCGGAATTTCGTCGATTTCCTGAAAGAATATCGGAAAGATGCCGACCCACAGCGTGCTGATGGCTATTGAGACGAAGTACGAAAGATAGTAGTATTCGCCGTTCGTAAACTCAATGAACGCTATTCTAGGGCCAAACAGCGAAAAGACGAAACCGATCAAAAAGTAAAGGAAGCGAAGATTCTTCCCGCGCGTCGCACGCTGGCAGAAGCCTATGCAGGCCGCTGCTACTCCCGCCGCGACGGTGATGCGCAGCGGGCCGTCAGACATCCAGATGCCGCATATAGCCCACGCGCCCACGAGAGTAATGTCCTTGAGATAGTAATATTGGTCGCTCTCAAGGTATTTTTTGAAAAATTTCTGTATAAGCACGCATATAACGGCTATTACAGCAATAATCGCCGCCGTGCTCATATACGAATTAGAAAACATAAAGCCCCGCTCCCGCAAAAACTCAAAACAAATAAAGCCGCCGTAACTCTTCGTTACCCTTTACTATCCTATCATAAAAAAAGGAAGCCGCAAGACGGTTTCACGCCCCGACGGCTTCCTTCTAAATCAATTTTTCCGTGTTCTTACAGAGTAACTTTCTCCATGCCTCCGACGTAGGGACGCAGGGCTTCTGGCACTGTTATGGAGCCGTCCTCGTTCTGGTAATTTTCCATGACCGCGATGAGCGTGCGGCCGATCGCGAGGCCGGAGCCGTTGAGCGTGTGGACGAAACGCGCCTTGCCGCCGTCGGCCGGTTTGTACTTCATACCCATGCGGCGCGCCTGGAAGTCCTCGCAGTTGCTGCACGAGCTGATTTCGCGGTATGTGTTCTGCCACGGGAGCCAGACTTCGATGTCGTAGGTCTTCGCCGCGCCGAAGCCCATGTCTCCGGTGCAGAGGACTATGACCCTGTAGGGGATTCCAAGAAGCTGGAGGACGCGCTCGGCGCAATGGGTCATATGTTCGAGCTCGTCGTAACTCTTCTCCGGCGTGCAAAGCTTCACCATTTCAACTTTATCGAACTGGTGCTGGCGCAGCATTCCGCGCATATCGCGGCCGTAGCTGCCGGCCTCGCGGCGGAAGCAGTTCGTGTAGGCGCAGAAATATTTCGGGAGCTCTGACTCCTTGAGAGTTTCGCCTGAGTGGAGGTTTGTGAGCGGGACTTCAGCAGTCGGGATGAGCCAGAGGTCGTCGTTCGCGCAGCGGTAGAGATCCTCGGCAAACTTGGGGAGCTGCCCCGTACCGGTCATCGTTTTCGTGTTGACGAGAGCCGGCGTCTCTATCTCGGTAAAGCCGTGCTGCGTCGTGTGCAGGTCGAGCATAAAGTTCATAAGCCCGCGTTCGAGCCTCGCGCCGGCGCCTTTGAGCACCGTAAAGCGGCTCTCGGCGAGCTTGACGCCGCGCTCAAAGTCCATGATGCCGAGCGCCTCGCCTAGCTCCCAGTGCGGCTTCGGTTCGAAGTCGAACTTGCGCGGCTCGCCCCAGCGGCGCATCTCTACATTGTCGTGCTCGTCCTTGCCTTTCGGCACGCTTGAATGCGGCATGTTCGGCAGTTTAAGCGCAAGTTCGTCAAGTTCCTGCTGTATTGCCGCCGTTCTGTCGTCGAGCGCCTTTATCTCTTCGCCAAGGGAGCGAATCTCGTTCTGGAGATCCGTAGTGTCTTCTCCGGCCTTTTTCTTGACGGCGACTTCCTTGGAGCCGGAGTTGCGCTTCTCCTTCAGCGACTCGACGCGCAGCAGAGTCTTGCGGCGTTCCTCGTCGAGCTCCTTGTATCTGTCAAGCGGAAATGCGTTGTTGCGCGACGCCAACATCTCCGCGACTTCGTCGTAATGGTCTCTGACCCACTTCATATCAAGCATTTTATTCGTCTGCTCCCCTCATGTTTCTTATCTCTCTCATCAGTTTAGCCGTTTCCAGCGCAGCGAGCGCAGCTTCTGCCCCTTTGTTGCCGGCCTTGCTCCCAGCGCGCATAAGCGCCTGTTCAAGGTTGTCGCATGTCAGTATGCCGAAAGCCACCGGAACCCGATGTTCGAGGCCGACGTGCGCAAGCCCTTTCGCGGCTTCGCCGGCGACGTATTCGTGATGCGTCGTGTCGCCGCGTATGACCGCGCCGAGCGAGATTATCGCGTCGTATTTTCCGAGCAAAGCTATCTCCTTCGCAACTACGGGCTGCTCCCATGCACCCGGCGTCCAGTAGAGGTCGATGTCCGAGAAGCTCACGCCGTGACGCGAGAGAGCGTCCTTCGCTCCTTCGATGAGCTTCGAGGTGATGAGTTCATTGAAGCGCGAGCCTATTATTGCAAAGCGAAGCCCGCTTCCTATCATATCGCCCTGTATGGTGCGCATGACGTTTTCCCCCTTATGTAATTTTTTATTATTTCTTGCAGCCGTCGCCGCAGTGCTTGCAGTAGGCCTTGTCGTGGAGCATATGCCCCATCTTGCATAGTTTAGTGTTGAGGTACCTTTCATTGTACGGGTTCGGCGGTATCTCTATCGGCACGCGCTCCGTTATTTCGAGGCCGTATCCGGAGAGCCCCGTTATCTTGACCGGGTTGTTAGTCATTAGACGCAGCTTCTTCAGGCCGAGATCGGCGAGTATCTGCGCGCCGATACCGTAGTCGCGCTGGTCCGGCGCAAAGCCGAGTGCGACGTTCGCCTCGACTGTGTCGAGCCCCTTGTCCTGTAGGTCGTAGGCTTTAAGCTTGGCGAGCAGCCCGATGCCGCGCCCCTCCTGGCGCAGGTATAGCAGCACGCCGCGGCCCTCTCTCTCTATCATCGACATCGCGGTATGGAGCTGCGGGCCGCAATCGCAGCGCAGCGAACCAAGCAGATCCCCCGTGAAGCACTCTGAATGTACGCGGACAAGCACCGGTTCGTCGCCCGATATATCGCCCTTGACGAGCGCGATATGGACCGCTCCAGGATTGTCGCCGTACGGGCTTGTGTACGCGTGGCATACGAAGTCGCCCCAGCGCGTCGGCATATGGACTGTGACTTCTTTCTTGACGAATTTTTCGCGCATGACGCGGTAACGGATGAGTTCCTCGACCGAGATTATCTTGAGCCCTTCGCGTTCCGCGAATTCGAGCAGCTGAGGAAGGCGCGCCATCGTGCCGTCGTCGTTCATTATCTCGCAGATTACGCCAGCCGGGTTCAGCCCTGCAAGGCGTGTTATGTCGACGGCCGCCTCCGTGTGTCCCGCACGCTGGAGTACGCCGCCGGGGCGCGCCGTGAGCGGGAAGATGTGTCCGGGTTTTCTGAAGTCGCCGCCTATCGACTTTGGATCGGCGAGAGCGCGCGCAGTCATGGCCCTTTCAGCCGCTGAGATGCCTGTAGTAGTGCCGTGCAGCTTGTCCACCGAGACGGTGAAGGCAGTGCAGTGCGCGTCTGTGTTGTGCTCGACCATAGGTTCAAGGCCGAGACGCTGCGACTGCGCGCAAGAGATAGGCACGCAGACGAGGCCGCGCGCCTTCGTTATCATGAAATTGATATCCTCCGGACGGCAGAAATCAGCCGCCATGACGAGGTCGCCTTCGTTCTCGCGGTTCTCGTCGTCTGCGACTATTATCATTTTCCCGGATTTTATATCGGCGATCGCCTCTTCTATAGTATTGAACATTCTCTGCCTCCCAACTCAGTTCCAGCCGTACTCGCTTAGTTTATCCCATGTGAGGGAATTTTTCATCTTCCTGCCATCTTTTTTTTCTCCAAGCGCGGCTTCTACGAATTTTTTCACGTATTTCCCTATCATGTCGGTCTCTATGTTGACACGGTCGCCGTTACGCAGGCTTCCTATCGTCGTGTCGGCGAGCGTCGTCGGTATTACGCCGACTGAGAAAAACTCTGCCTCAGCGTCTATGACGGTGAGGCTAACGCCGTCGACGGTTACAGACCCCTTCTCCACTATCCCGCCGAGCAGGTGTTCGTCCGCGGTAAAATATATTTTGCGCGTATCGTTGAGCGCCTCTATCTTCGAGACCTCCGCGACGCCGTCGACGTGGCCGGCGACGAGATGCCCGTCTACGCGAGTGTCGAGACGCATCGCGCGTTCGAGGTTCACGCGCGCGCCTGAGCGCAGAGCGCCGAGTTTCGTGCGCACGAGCGTCTCCGGCATCATCTGCACCTTGAACGAACTCGCGTCCATGAAAGTCACGGTCTGGCAGGCGCCCGATATCGCGACCGAGTCTCCGCGGCGCAGTTCCGGCGCTATCGACGGCGCGTATATCGAAAGCTCTGTAACGTCGCCGAGCGGCGTTATCGTGACTACAGTGCCGACAGTCTCTATAAGTCCGGTGAACATGCAAACACTCCCCTAACGAGCAGATCGTCCCCGCAGCGCGAGACCTCGCGGATTTTCAGCTCAGGGACGTCTTCCATCGAAGCGAAAACCGCGCCGTCGGCGAAGGACGGGCCGCGCCCCATTATCTTAGGGGCTGTGAAAAGCGCGAGTTCGTCGCAAAGCCCGGCCTTGATGAAGGCTCCGGCGACTTTCGCCCCAGCCTCGATCATCAGATAGTTTACACCATCGGCGCAAAGTTTATCCAGAACGGCGCGAAGGAAATTATCCTCAGCGAGATATTCGACGCGCGCCCCCGCGCGTTCAAGCGCTTCGCCCGCAGCGCGCGGCGCAGAGCCGAGCGTGAAGACGGCTACGTGGCCGCCTTCCAGTATTTTTGCGGAAAGCGGCGTGCGCAGCCTCCTGTCTAGAATAACGCGCAGCGGCGTGCGTCCAGGCGCGTCGCGCACAGTGAGCTGCGGGTCGTCTGCGAGCACCGTGCCGACTCCGGTCAGCACCGCGTCGCTTGCCGCGCGCATCGCGTGGACCATAGCGCGCGACTCCGGCCCCGTTATCCATCTGCTCTCGCCGTTTGCCAACGCGATTTTTCCGTCGAGCGAGGCGGCGATTTTCAGCGTCACCCACGGGCGGCCGTGCGTCATGCGCCGTATGAAGCCGCGGTTCATCCAGCGACATTCTCCTTCGAGCACTCCGGATTCTACCGCTATCCCGGCCTTTTCGAGCTTCGCGAAGCCGCCGCCGTCGACCTTAGGGTTCGGGTCGCGCATTCCGGCGACGACGCGTGCGACTCCGCGCTCAATCAGCAGATCGGCGCACGGCGGCGTCTTGCCGTAATGCGAACAGGGCTCAAGCGTCACGTAGGCCGTCGCTCCGCGCGCCGCCTCTCCTGCGTCGCGGACGGCGTTGACCTCCGCGTGTGGGCCGCCGTATTTCTGATGCCAGCCGCGCCCCACTATCTCGCCGCTGCGCACGAGCACGCAACCGACTCGCGGGTTCGGGCTGCACTCCGTACCGCGCGCAGCCAGATCGAGCGCGCAGCTCATATAATATGCGTCAGTCTTGTTGTTCGGCAGCGCCATCGACACGCGCCTCCTTAGTCATTTTTTCTGTTTCAGTCTCTTCGTTGAGCTTCGCCAGTATCCGCTTCGCAAGCGCCGCCCCTATGCCGGGCGCGGCCGCGAGCTCCTCCGGAGGCAGGTCTTTAATCGCGCGCACGCTTCCGAACTTCGTTATCAGCATCGCAGCCTTCGCCCGGCCTATTCCCGGCACCTCCTCGATTTTGCTGCGGGTGAGGCTCTTGCCGCGCCGCATCCTGTGCGACGTTATCGCAAAACGGTGCGACTCGTCGCGCACGTGCTGCAAAAGGCGCAGCACGGGGTCGGTGTGGTCGAGCCGCACAGGCTCCTTCTGATTCGGCATATATACCTCCTCAAATTCCTTTGCGAGCGAAATTATAGGGATATGGTGAATACCAAGTTCGTCGAGCGCCTGCATGGCGAATTCAAGCTGTACAGGGCCGCCGTCTATAAGTATCAGCTGCGGTAAAGGTTCCTGTCCTTCAAGGCAGCGTTTGTAGCGGCGGGTCAGAGTCTCCTTCATAGAACGGAAGTCGTCTATGCCATCAACGGTGCGAATGTTGAACTTGCGGTAGAGCGACGGGTTCGGGTAGCCCTGCTCAAAGACGACGGCTACTCCGACGGTGAAATTCCCCGCGCTGTGTGAAATATCGAAGCCGTCGATACGCCACGGCAGCACGGGAAGGTGGAAAGTCTTTTGCATGGAGTTGAGGACCTCCCAGAAATTATCCTTGCCCGACGGGATTTCCGGGATAGTGTTCTGCTGGCGGCTGACGCGCCAAATAGCGCGTATCGTGTCGCGCAAGTGCGCCGCCTCCTCGAATTTCAAGTCGCGCGCCGCCTTGTCCATGCGCTTGCGCAGACGCTCGACGAGCTCCGCGCCGTGCCCCTGGAGCAGAAGCGCGACGTCGGCGACTCGGTCGCGGTACTCGTTCTCCGTGCAAAGGCCGCAGCAGGGCGCGAGGCAGCGGCCCAATGAATATTTCATGCATGGGCGTCCGTTCTGCGGCTTCGCCTCCGCTCCGCCGCAGGAGCGCAGCGGCAGGTAGCGCTCGACGAGGCGCAGCAGCGCGCGCACCTCGCTGACGCGCACATAGGGGCCGATGTAGACCGCGCCGTCGTCCATTTTGACGCGCGTCACGATGATGCGCGGATGCTTCTCAGCCGTTATTTTGATATATGCGTAGCGTTCGTTCATCTTGAGGTCGACGTTGAAGAACGGCTGGTAAAGCTTGATGAGCCTGTTTTCAAGGATGAGCGCCTCTATCTCCGTCTCGGTGCGCATCGTCGAGATGTCGCGTATCGTCTCTACGAGCTTGTTCAGCCGCGGCGAGGCGTGCGTGTGGCGGAAGTACGACGAGACGCGCTTGCGCAGGGATTTCGCCTTGCCGACGTAAATTATATCGCCGTTTTCGTCGCGCATGAGGTAAACCCCCGGACGGTCTGGAAATCCTTTCACGAATTTTATAAGTTCTTCTTTATTCAAAAAATTGATTCCTTTCATTGCTTAAAGTTCAGCATTACTTGATATAATAACACAGTTGAGAAAGAACGTATCGCGGAGGTGCGAGTTAAATAATGTCTTTGGCAGTATACAACGATCTAACGAGAAAAAAAGAGACCTTCGTCCCCGTCGACCCCGGCAAGGTGCGCTTCTACGTCTGCGGCCCGACGGTCTACAATTTCTTCCACATAGGCAACGCGCGGCCTTTCGTGCTCTTCGACGTGTTCCGCCGCTATCTTGAAAGCCTCGGCTACGAAGTCACCTACGTGCAAAATTTCACCGACATCGACGACAAGATGATCAACCGCGCGAACGAGATGGGCATCACAGTCGCAGAGCTGGCGGAGAAATACATAGCGGAATACTACGCAGACGCCGACGCTCTCGGCATCCGCCGCGCGACAGTAAACCCGCGCGCGACGCACGAGATCGACGCGATAATCGACATAATCAAGAAGCTCATCGAGAAGGGACACGCCTATGAAGCGGACGGCGACGTCTACTTCAGCGTGCCGAGCTTCCCAGAGTACGGCAAGCTCTCGAAGCAAAGCCTCGAAGAGCTCAACGCCGGAGCGCGCATCGAGGTAGATGATCGCAAGAAGAGCCCCCTCGACTTCGCGCTTTGGAAAGCAGCGAAGCCAGGCGAGCCGTTCTGGGAGAGCCCGTGGGGCAAGGGCCGTCCTGGATGGCACATAGAATGCAGCGCGATGTCGACGAAGTATCTCGGCAAGACGATCGACATCCACGGCGGCGGCAGCGACCTTATCTTCCCACATCACGAGAACGAGATAGCGCAGTCCGAATGCGCGAACGACGCGCAGTTCGTCAAATATTGGCTGCACAACGCTTATCTGCTTATCGACAAAGAAAAAATGTCAAAGTCTCTGGGCAACTTCCTCACCGTGCGCGACGTGCGCCAGAAGGTCAGCCCGCTCGTCCTGCGTTTCTTCCTCATGAGCGTACACTACCGCTCGCCGCTCAACTTCTCGCAGGAGGGGCTCGACCATGCGAAGGCGGCGCTTGAACGGCTCAACAACTGCCGTACGGACATGCTCTTCGCGCTCGACAACCGCGAGGCCGGAGAGGCGGATGAAACCCTGCGCGAGGCCGTCAAAGCCGCCCAGCAGGGCTTCACCGAGGCGATGGACGACGACTTCAACACAGCCGGAGCTTTCGGCTGCATCTTCGAAATGGTGCGCGCAGTCAACGTCCACCTCTCTGAGCACGAGAAGATAGACGCGGAATGCTTGCGCGAGGCCGAGGCGTTCTTTGACAAGACGAACAAAATCCTCGGATACCTGCCAGAAGAGCAGAAAGCGAACGACGAGGACGCAGAGATAGACGCGCTCGTCGCCGAGCGCGCCGAAGCGAGAAAGGCGAAGAATTTCAAACGCTCCGACGAAATCCGCGACATGCTCGCCGCAAAGGGGATAGTCATAGAAGACACTCCGCAGGGCCCGCGCTGGAAGAGAAACATATAGAGCGCGAGAAAAGCAAAATAACAGACGAAATCCTCCGCCGAAGCGCGGGGGATTTTTTGTCGCGCATACCAACATGTACCGAACATACAAAAAGCGCGGGATTTTCGCCCGCGCTCCATACGTTTGGATTTTTCTGTTATTTAAGCTTTAGAGGAAGTAGGCCTGATTGTCCTGCGCGCCGTATTTGATGCTGCTGATTTCGTCGAGCTTCTGGACGTTGTGAATGGCGTTGATGTAGCGCAGAGTGCCGCTCTTCGCGCGCATGACGAGCGACATCGTCTCGATGCCGTCGCCGGTATAACGGACGCCGCGGAGCCAGTCGCCGTCTGTGACGCCGGTAGCCGCAAAGAAGACGTTTTCGCTTTTGACGAGGTCGTTGAGCTGGAGAACTTTGTTGACGTCCATGCCCTTTTCCTTGCACTTCTCACGGTCTTCATCATTGCGCGGCCAGAGTTTGCACTGCATATTGCCGCCGATGCACTTGATGGCGCAGGCGGTGATGATCGCCTCCGGCGAGCCGCCGACGCCCATGAGAAGGTCAATCCCGGAATTCGGTTTGCAGGTCGATAGCGCCCCAGCTACGTCTCCGTCGGGGATAAGGCGGATGCGGGCGTGAATGGAGCGGATTTCTTTAATGAGTTCTTCATGGCGCGGCCTGTCAAGGACGACTACAGTGACGTCTTCAACAGACTTGCGCAGCGCGCGCGCGACGGCGCGGATGTTGTCGGTAGGGCTGGCCTCGATGTTGATGGCGTGAGCGGCGTATGGACCTGTCGCGATCTTGTCCATGTAGAAGATGTGCTGCGGGTTGTACATCGTGCCGCGCTCGGCGAATGCGACGACGCTGACTGCGTTCGGCAGACCATAAGCGGTCAGGCGCGTGCCGTCGATCGGGTCTACGGCGATGTCTACCTTCGGTTCCACACCGCGGCCGAGCTTCTCTCCGTTGAAGAGCATCGGCGCTTCGTCCTTTTCGCCTTCTCCGATGACGATGACGCCGTCCATCTCGACTGTGTTGAGCATGAAGCGCATCGCGTTGACGGCGGCTCCATCGACACCGTTCTTGTCGCCGCGGCCCATCCAGCGGCCGGCGGCCATAGCGGCAGCTTCGGTGGCTCGTACCATTTCAAGCGCTAGGTTTCTGTCAGGTGACATAACAAAAATCCCCCCGTATTATTTTGTGTTGGAAGCCCCCGAACCGCAAAGCTCCGGGAAGCGGCTGAAGACCTCGTTAATGTGCTTTAGATAATACCCCAAATCAAACAAAGATTCCAGTTCCGAGGCGGACATATTGGTAATTCTTTCATCGGCCTTCAGTAAGTCGAGCAGAGGGATCTTTTCGTTCCAGCAGCGCATGGCGTTGCTCTGCGCGATCGCATAGGCGTCCTCGCGGCTGATGCCCTCGTGCTCGACGAGCTCTATAAGTACGCGGCCGGAAAAGAGCAGCCCCTTCGTGATATCCATATTTTCGCGCATTTTCTGCGTGTCCACGGTCATGCCGGAAATAATTTGTATCATTTTCTTCGTCATGTAGTGCAGCAGATGGAAGGCGTCGGGCCACATTACGCGCTCAACGGAGGAATGGCTTATGTCGCGTTCGTGCCAAAGGGCGATATCCTCAAGAGCCGGGACGGCGTAGCCGCGGAGCAGACGCGACATTCCGCAGACGCGCTCGCAGAGTATCGGGTTTTTCTTGTGCGGCATCGCGGATGAACCTTTCTGTCCCTTCTTGAATGGTTCGAGCGCTTCGAGCACTTCGGTGCGCTGGAGGTGGCGTATTTCTAGCGCGAGCCTTTCGAGCGTCGCCCCGGCTATCGCCATGTCGGTGATGACGCGCGCGTGGCGGTCGCGCTGGATTACCTGAGTCGCTACGGGGTCTATCCTGAGGCCGAGCAGCTCGCATACGCGCGCTTCGATTTTCGGCGGGCAGTTGGCGTAGGTTCCGACCGCGCCGGAGAGCTTTCCGACCATCATTTCTTGCTTGGTCTGCTTGAGGCGTTCGATGTCGCGGCCTATCTCGGAATAGTGGTTGAGCAGCTTAAGTCCGAAGGTAGTCGGCTCTGCGTGTACGCCGTGGGTGCGTCCAGCGCACGGCGTCATTTTATATTCGACGGCCTTTTCGCCGACGAGTTTGTGCAGCTTTTCCAGCTCCGCGATGACGACGTCGAGGCTTTCGCCGAGCAGGAGCGACGAGGCTGTGTCTATTACGTCGCTGCTTGTCAGTCCGAGATGGACGAAGCGGCCCGACTCGCCTATCGTCTCTGCGACGCTCGAAACGAAGGCTATCACGTCGTGCTGCGTGACTTCTTCTATCTCATGAATGCGTTCGACGGAGAAGCCGGCCTTCTCTACGATGTTCTTGTAGTCCTCGTCGGGAACTACGCCCTCTTCGTGCCATGCGCGCGTAGCTGCGAGCTCGACGTCGAGCCAGCGGCCGAAACGGTTCTGGTCGGTCCAAATTTTCTTTATCTCCGGTGTCTCGTAGCGCGGTATCATGTGCAGACCTCCTGATTTATATTTTTAAACTTCTTTTACTTCACGCTTCCAGTCTTCCCGCACGAGCTCGAGCCACGCGTCGTAGACGCCACTCCTGAAGTCGGGGAAGGTATAAAAAAAGCTCTCCCAGCGTCCTTTTCTCCGGCAGAGCGTAACTTCGCAGAATATTCCTTCGCGCAGGTAGACGCGGTGAGCCTGCCCCTTCGTCGAGGCCAGCAACAGCCGCGCGCCGTCTATCGTGCCCGGGTCTATGTTGACGCGCCGCCCAGCCCCCGCGCCGCTTTCGCGCTCCATAGCGCAGCTTTCGAGCTTCCAGTCCGGCAGGGCCGACATTTTATAAAGCCCCGGATAAGATACGAACAGCCTGTCGAGCTCGGGGGCGATTTCCTCGTAATAGTTCGTCCATACGAATGGGACGCGCGCGCTTACGCGCTGCGGCTCGCCCCATTTTTCGGCGAGCATGGCGAGAGTGCGGCTGAGAGTATCTTCGTCGCCGCGCGGCACTAGCAGAGCCGCTATTTTTTTTACGAGCGGGTCGCGCGGATGGCGGCCTTCGCAGCCGTGCAAAAGAACGCCGTTATTCGTCATGTTTTATGTCGAGCAGGGTTTCGACGAATGCCCGCGGTTCGAACAGCTGCAGGTCGTCGATGCCCTCGCCTAGACCGACGTAGCGTATAGGCGTCTTGAGCCGCTCCGCTATCGCTATGACTATTCCGCCCTTGGAGGTGTTGTCGAATTTCGTCAGCACGACGCCCGTTATCGGCATCGCCTTGCCGAAGGTCTCGGCCTGCATGAAGCCGTTCTGTCCGGTAACGGCGTCGAGGACGATCAGCACTTCGGACGGGCCTTCCGGCACCTCGCGCTTTATGACGCGCGTGACCTTGGACAGCTCTTCCATGAGGTTGGATTTCGTGTGAAGGCGGCCCGCCGTGTCGACTAGTATCACGTCCGCGCCCGCGGACTTGGCGGCGAGCAGCGAGTCGTAGACCACCGCGGCCGGGTCGCTGTCCTGCTTCTGCGCTATGACGCGCACCCCGGCGCGCTCGCCCCACGCCTTAAGCTGCTCAATCGCCGCGGCGCGGAATGTGTCCGCAGCGGCCATGATGACTTTTTTGCCCTCAGCCTTGAACTGCGAGGCGAGTTTGCCGCAGGTCGTCGTCTTTCCGCTGCCGTTGACGCCTATCATGATGACGACAGACGGCTTGCGTTCCACGTCGAGCGGGCGGCCCATGCCGGGGACGGCTTCAAGGCGCGCTATTAGCAGCTCGGCGAAGGCGTTTTTCAGTTCGCGCTTGCTGCTTATCCTCTTGTCTATCATCACGCGGCGAAGCTCGGTTATAAGCTCCTCCGTCGTCTCTATGCCTACGTCGCCGAGTATGAGCTGTTCTTCAAGCTCGTCCCAGAAGCCCTCGTCCACGGGGTCGTCGGAAAATAGGTTGGAGACGCTCTGCGTCCATTTGTTCCCCGCGTTTTTAAGTTTTTCGGCGAAATTTTTGAAAAAGCTCAAAGTATCTGCCTCCTTCTGTAAATCTGGGCGCTCCGCGCGCGTTATTCGGCGCTCTTTTTAGCGCCGGAGGGCCGCCTGCGGCGCGGAGAGTGACGTCTCGGGCGGTCGCCGCCTTTTTTATCCTTATCCGGACGCTCTAGCTCGGAACCGAAATGCGGCGACGCGTCCGGCGCTTCCTCAGCCTCAGCCTCGGGCTGACGCTCTGGGCGCGGAGCGTGTTTCTTTCTGCGTCTTCCGCGGCGGCGCTCGTCGCGCTGCTCGTTCGTCCCATCTTCGCCAGGCTCTGCGGCACGCTCGCGGCGCGGCCCCGACGTTTTTTCCGTCTTGGCGCTGAAGCTCCGGAACTCCATGTGGAAAGCGTCCTGTACGGAGAAGAGCGGCTCTTCTTCGGGTTCGGCCTCCTGCGTCACCCATTCTCCGCCTGAGGTCACCGTCTCGCGGAATTCCTCAAACCGCTCCTTCGGTATTTTGACCTCGCCCTTGCCCGCTATGATGCAACGTAGGCTCTGCGTCGGCAGGTCGATGCCGGCGACTATGACACTTCCGTTCGGCGTCTTTATTTTCGAGCCTGGATGCGGGAAGCCCTCCCAGGCCTCGTGATAGACCTCATATTCGAAGCACATGCAGCACATCAGCCTGCCGCATATTCCGGATATTTTCGACGGGTTCAGCGCAAGGTTCTGCTCCTTCACCATCTTTATGCATATCGGAGCGAACTGGTTGAGCCAGTAGCTGCAACAGCACGGCCGCCCGCAGGGGCCGACGCCGCGGATTATCTTCGCCTCGTCGCGCACACCGACCTGGCGCAGCTCTATGCGCGTCTTGAACTCGCGCGCGAGGTCGCGCACGTAGGCGCGGAAGTCCACTCGCTGATCGGACGAGAAGTAGAAAAAGAGCTTGCGTTTGGCGCGCAGGAACTCTACATCGATAAGCTTCATATCGAGGTTGTGCGGCTTGAGCAGCTGTTTCGCGCTCACGAGAATGGACTTCTCTTCTTCGCGGTATTCGCTTTCGCAGTCGCAGTCATCCTCGGAGGCGAAATCCATGAAGGTTAGGTCGGTGACTACCGGTTCGGAATTTTTGATAACGCCGTCGCCGTGCTCCGACGAGTGCTTCAGCTGGCGGTATTCCGCCTCCTGCTCCGGCGTCACCTCGCCGACGACGAGCGCGAGCTCCTCGCCGCGCGACGATTCGACGACGAGTTTTTCACATTTTTTTATATCCCCGTCGTACTCGACGAAACCGAGATAACGCGGCTTACCATAAACCGCCAAGTATTTTCTCATAAGGAACGCCCTCCTTGAGCACCGCGAAGGCCGCATCCTGTATCATCGATACGGGAAGCCGCCTCTGCTCCATTATGCGTATCAGAGTGTCGAGCTCCGACGCGCGCATATAATCTCCTCTGCCGGCGAAATCGCGCGACCAGCCCTGCATTTCGAGAAAAAGTATCTCTGGGCTGGGCTTTCTGCCAGAATCCATCCACTGCGCCCATTCGCGCACGGAGCGCGGCGCGGGCGCGGGCTTCGTCATCTCCTCCGGCAGATCTATATGAACCGACCAGATGCGGCTTTTTATCGTCGGTATTAAATTATTTTCTTCCGATATAAAAAGGATGCAGCCGTGGACCGGCGGCTCCTCCGTTATCTTTAGCAGGCTGTTCGAGGCCTCTGCCGCGAGCTTGTCCGCGCTCCAGACGACCGCGAGCCTGCGTTCCGCAGAAAGCGGATGCAGAGCGAGCTCGCCCTGCAAACGGCGGCACTCCTCTATCGTAGGGGCTGCATTTTCGCTTCCGGCGCTTATCATGTCGGGATGTCCGCCGTCCGCCCAAAGGCTCCCGTCGCCGAGTACTAGCCGCCCGTACATCTCAACGAAAGTCGCGTGCATGACAGAGGGCAGCGACACACCTACAGACTGCGGGAGCCGCCCCGCCTCGGCCGCAAGCGTGAGTTCGCGCCAGCCCTGCGAATCCTCTATAATGGCGACTGTCTCCGCGTTCAAAGGACGAGCCCTTTCTTCGCCAGACCGCGCCTCACATCCGCGAAGATCTCCTCCGCGCCGCGTCCGCCGCATTTGATTACAAGCCAGCGCTCGGGGTCAACTGTCGAGATAAAACGATACCCATCCTGTATCCTGCTCATAAATTCCAGCCCTTCGCTCTCAAAGGCGTCGGGCTTTCCGCGCTTCGACACGCGGGCCAGCGCTACTTCGGGCTCGACGTCGAAGAACACCGTAACGTCGGGCGCTGGGAAATCCGCATATTTCGCCGCGTTTAGAATCGGCTCGAAGGGCATGCCGCGCCCCCATACCTGGTAGGCGAGCGTCGAGTCGTGGTAACGTTCGCAGATTACGTGCTTCCCCGCCTCCAGCGCCGGAGTTATGACGCGCGCCGCGTGCTCGGCCCGGTCGAGAAGAAAAAGGAAAAGTTCGCTCCAGGGATGCTTCAGAGAGCCGCTGAGAACCATCGAGCGCAGCTCCGCGCCGCCCTCCCAGCCTCCCGGCTCGCGTGTAAGCACGGCCCCGCTCTCCGCCCCAAGCGCCTCATACAGAAGCCGCGCCTGGGTGGATTTGCCGCACCCGTCTATCCCTTCCAAGGTAATAAACATCACATCCCCGCCTTTACAACAGATAATCATAGCATATCTTGCGGTACAATATAACCCGAAGCTCACAAACGGACGGAGGAACGCAAAAATGTACGAACTTACACAGGCCGGCGAAAAAAGCTGGTACATAAAGAGCCCCGCCAACGTAGGCGTCTACCTTATAGACGGCGGGGAGGTCTGCCTTATCGACTCCGGCAGCGACAAAGAGGCCGGGCGCAAAATCCTAAAAATTGTCACGGAGCGTGGATGGCGCGTGAACTGCATAATCAACACGCACTCGAACGCAGACCACACAGGCGGCAACCAGTTCATACAGAGCCGCACCGGCTGCCGCGTGCTCTCGACAGACGTCGAAAACGCCGTCGCGCGACACCCATGGCTAGAAAGCACGCTGCTCTACGGCGGCTATCCATACGCGAAGCTGCGCAATAAATTCCTTATGGCGAAGCCGACGGAAAAGACCTGCAACGTCGAGGACGGCCTGCCAGCCGGGCTCTCGGCCATAAAGCTGCCGGGCCACTACCTAGACATGATCGGAATCATGACCGACGACGGCGTATGCTTCCTCGCAGACTCTATATTCCGCCGCGAGATAATCGAAAAATATCACATCGTCTTCATCTACGACGTAGCGAAGTTCCTTGAAACGCTCGACATGATAGAGACGCTAGAAGCGAAACTCTTCATACCCGCGCACGCCGACGCGGCGGAAGACGTGAAGGAGCTCGCCGCCGCGAACCGCGCGAAGGTGCATGAAATCGCGGAGCTGCTCGTCGAGCTCTGCCGCGAGCCGAAGACTTTTGAAAAAATCCTGAAAGCCGTCTTCGACCGCTACGGCCTCACGATGGACGACAATCAGTACGTCCTCGTCGGAAGCACGATAAAGTCATATCTTTCGTACCTCTGCGACAACGGCAGGGTGAAGGCGGAATTTATAGACAACGAAATGCTCTGGAGCGCGGCGCAGTAAAGCGCGCGGGCCGATGATAATCAGCGCAAGCCGCCGCACCGACATACCGGCGCGCTGGACCGGGTGGTTTCTGCGCCGCGTGCGCGAGGGCTTCGCCGTCGCGCGCAATCCGATGAATCCGCGGCAGGAGCGGCGCGTGAGCCTGCGCCCAGAAGATGTAGACGCGGTAGTCTTCTGGACGAAGAATCCGGCGCCGCTGCTGCCGCGCCTCGCGGAGCTCGCCGATTACGCATATTACTTCCAGTTCACCGTCACGCCATACGGCCCTGACATAGAGCCCGGCGTGCCGGACAAGGAGAAAGAAATAACGCCGTTGTTCCGCCGCCTCGCCGATACGATAGGCCCGGAGCGCGTGATATGGAGATGCGACCCGCTGCTCGTCGGCGGGCGCTACGGCGTCGATTTCCTTGTAAGGAGCTTTGAAAAATTTGCGCGCTCTTTCGAGGGCTTCACGCGCCGCTGCGTATTCAGCTACCTCGACAATTACCGCGGCATGGCCCGCGCCGCTAGGGAGCTCGGCTTCCGCGCGCCCAATGAAGCGGAAAAGCTCGCGCTCGCCCGCGAACTCGCGCCGATGGCGCGGGCGTGCGGCATGACGCTCGAAAGCTGCGCCGAGGATATAAACCTCGAACAATTCGGCATAAAACACACAAGCTGCATCGACGCCGCGCTGATAGAAAAAATCACCGGCCGCACGCTCGCGCAAGAAAAAGACAAAAACCAGCGCCGGCACTGCCGCTGCGCGCCGGCCACGGACATAGGCGCTTACGACACCTGCCCAAACGGCTGCAAATACTGCTACGCAACGCACAGCGCGAAGAAAACCGCCGCGAACATAGCGAACCGCGACGAAAACGCGGCGTATCTGTAAGCATTCCCCCGTATTTTTGCCGAAAGAGAGTTAATACACTATAATAACCTGCGAATGATGAATATCGCTGCGGGCGGTAAAGACTGATCGACGGGCTGGGGAGTTCTGCGCGGAAAGGGCCCGCGGCATAAAACATATAGGGAAGAGGCGACTGACATGACGCAGTACGACGCGCGCAACATCTCCATGATGATGGATCTCTACGAGATGACGATGGCGCACGGGTATTTCAAGGAAGATAAGGCTGGCGACTTCGCCACCTTCGACGTATTCTACAGAAGGAACCCGGACGGCGGAGGCTTCGCTATTTTCGCAGGGCTCGAACAGGTGCTCGAATACCTTGAAAATCTCCATTTTGACGAAAAGGACATAGAATACCTGCGCTCGCTCAAAATTTACGACGAAGACTTCCTTCGCTGGCTCTCCGGCTACCGCTTCCGCGGCGACGTCATCGCGATGCCGGAAGGCAGCATCATGTACCCGGACGAGCCGGTACTCACAGTCAACGCGCCTCTCATCGACGCGCAGCTCGTCGAGACCGCCATACTGACGCAGATAAACCATCAATCGCTCGTCGCAACGAAGACACAGCGCATAGTGCGCGCCGCGCAGGGACGCGGCGTCGCGGACTTCGGCGCGCGCCGCGCGCACAACATTGACGCCGCCGTCTACGGCGCGCGCGCGGCTTACATCGGCGGAGCTAACAGCACCGCGACCGTCCTCGCGGGACAGATGTTCGGCATCCCAGTCAGCGGCACGATGGCCCACAGTTGGGTCATGTACCACGACGACGAATACACTGCATTCCGCCGCTTCGCCGAGCTCTACCCAGACAACGCCGTCCTGCTAGTAGACACCTACAACGTGCTCGACTCCGGCGTGCCCAACGCGATAAGAGTCGCCGACGAGGTGCTGAGCCCCATGGGCAAGCGGCTGAAAGGCATCCGCATAGACTCCGGCGACCTAGCCTACCTCTCGAAAGCGGCACGCCAGATGCTAGACGAAGCCGGCCTCACAGACTGCAAGATAGTCGCCTCCAACAGCCTCGACGAATTCACGATACGCTCGATACTCGACCAGGGCGGCTGCATAGACTCATTCGGCGTCGGAGAACGGCTAATAACGGCAAAAAGCGACCCCGTCTTCGGCGCGGTCTACAAGCTGGTCGCCGTCCACGAGGGACAGGCCTGCCGCCCGACCATAAAAATATCTGAAACCTTTGAAAAAATCACAAACCCCGGCCGCAAACGCCTCTGGCGCGTCTACGACGCCGAAGGCTGGGCCATAGCCGACCTCATCACGGAAGACGACGAGTCGCCGGACTTCAGCGGTGCCTACGCTTTCGTAGACCCGCAGAAGCCGTGGAAGCGCTATGTCTTCGCCGAACACACAATCCGCGAAATACGCGAGCTCGTCATGAAAGACGGCAGACGCCTGCGCCCATCGCCTCAGCTCAAAGACATCCGCGCCTTCGTAAAACGCCAGCTAGACACAGAAGTCTGGCCCGAAGAACAGCGCTTCGAAAACCCGCACCACCACTACCTGGACATGAGCCCCGCCTACTACAAAATGAAAATGGCGCTATTGAAAGAAGCACAGCAGCAGGGGTAAAAATGCTTCACAAAAATTTGGAAAAAGATGAGAAATCTTGCATCTTCATGTCTTGGAGCACATCAATTGAGCGTACTCATGTGTCCCGATACAATGGATATTCACCCAAGTCCAACACATAAGGAGAACTCAGTTGCCCGTAACAGATCTACTACATTGTAATAAATTACTACTTGAGCGTATGGCAAAAGCCTAATCCTATGCTTCATCTGCTTAGATTGCTGAAGCTCCGTTGATTGAAGCAGAAATCAATTCTAAACTTGGCGCTTGTAATGAGAAACAGAACGTCGAACATTTGGTTTATTTCGTAGTCGGTATTGTATCATGGAGTTGAATACGCATATGGGGGCTATGTGCATCTGAGTATTTCAAAGGTCAGAAACGTGGGATACGTCCCTTTTCCCCAGCCCCCCGCAAACAACACCCCATTAGACGAGCTAGACTAGGACAAAACTTCAAGTATTGAATTCTGTATTGAAAAGGCGAAGTGGTTCCGCATAACGCGAGTACAGCATTAGACTATTGTCTTAAGTCAGCCGCTAAGGACAACATGGATAGTGCCTAAATAATCCATCAATTATTTGCCCGCATTCCTCATTTGTAGCAAAGCCATAATGATAAACCTTTGATGGTTTACTAATAACCTGTTCTGTGCCATTTTTCAAACTCATGTCTTAATACGACATGTTGACTAACAATATAAGGTATAAGACAAAATCCGTTTATCAAAATGATTGTATACCAACCAAACAATTCACTATATTTTGACATAAACCTAATAAGACAAATTTTTATTAATACTGCACTAGTATACCCAAATATTTGGACATTCAATTTACCTATTCCATTAGCTATACTA
>URAG01000024.1 GCA_900545755.1 uncultured Cloacibacillus sp.
TTCCGAAAGAGGCAGGCTTTATCATCGAGCACCTGAACATCTTCCCAGGCTGCACCGTCGTCGAATGCGGCACGGGCTCGGGCAGCCTGTGTTGCACCTTCGCGCATTTCGTAGGCGACACGGGGAAGGTATGCACCTACGACCGCCGCGAAGAATTCTCCGCGCTCGCCAAAAAGAACGCCGAGAAGTGGGGCGTCGCGCACCGCATAGAATTCAACGTGCGCCCGCTCGACGAGGGCTTCAAGGAACGCGACGCCGACGCCGTCTTTCTCGACGTGCCGGCACCGTGGGAATATATCGACAAGGCTTACGAAGCGCTCGCGCCGGGCTGCCACCTCGGCATACTCGTGCCGACGACGAACCAGATTTCCGACACGCTCCGCGCGCTCCAGGAATTCAACTTCGCCGACGTCCAGGTGGTAGAGATAATGCTCCGCTACTTCAAGACGGAGCCGAACCGCATACGCCCCGAGGACATGATGATAGGCCACACCGGATACCTCATCTTCGGCGTCAAGACTCTGCCTCTTCCTGAAATAGAGGAGCCGGAGGAAGGCGCGGAGGAGCTGGCCGAGGCCGCGGCTGAGCGCGCGGAAGGGGCGGCAGAGCCGGAAAGTACGGAAGCGCCCGAAAGCTGCGAAGCGGAGCATAAAGAAGAGCCGGAGACCGTTGGCTAGGAAGCGGCTGCTGCTCCATATATGCTGCGCGCCCGACGCTACAGTTCCGTGGCCCGAGCTCATCTCCGAAGATTTCGAGACGGCGGGCTACTTTTACGGCGGGAACATCCACCCGGCGGAAGAGTACGAACGAAGGCTCGAAGCGGTGCGCGCTCTGGCTGCTGAGACGCGCGCCGGGCTTGTCGTCCCGCCTTACGAGACGGACGGATGGTTCGCCGCCGCGCGCGGCCTCGAGGACGAGCCGGAGCGCGGCGCGCGCTGCGCCGTATGCTTCCGCGTCCAGCTTGAAGCGGCTGCCGCCTTCGCCGCGGTGAACGGCTTCACGCATCTCTGCACGACGCTGACGATCAGCCCCCACAAGGACGCTGCGCTCATCAACGCGACCGGCGCGGAGGCAGCGGCGCGCAGCGGCGTCGAGTGGGTAGAGCGCGTATGGCGCAAGCGCGACGGCTTCAAACGCTCTGTGGCCGAGAGCAAACGGCTCGGGCTGTACAGACAGAATTACTGCGGCTGCATATTCTCAATGAGAAATGCGCCCGTTACAGAGGTGAAATAAAAATGGCGGAAGAATACAAACTGCCCGCCGGCAAGCTGCCGCCCGAGGCGCTCAGGCGCAGCGTGCTTTCGTTCGTCGGAGCGCACAGGCCCGAGGTGCTCATCGGCCCCGGCGTCGGAGAGGATGCCTCGGTCATACGCTGGCCCGACGGAAAATACCTCGTCTTCTCATCCGACCCGATAGTCGGCGCTGACAAGGGCGCTGGCCGCCTGCTCGTCAGAATAAATTCAAACGACATAGCGTCGAAGGGCGGCGACCCTGCATATCTCGCCGTCACGCTTATACTTCCGCCGGTGTTCGGCGAAGAGGGGGCGCGGCGCATAATGAGCGAAATCGACGAAGAGTGCCGCGCGCAGGGCATCGCCGTCGCGGGCGGACACACCGAGTTCAACGACCGCTACGACCGCCCCGTCATTATGGGCGCGCTCATCGGCACGGCTGACAAGGTCATGCGCGCGTCGGACATCTCCCAGGGCGATCTGCTTATCGTAACGAAGCATATCGGCATCGAGGGAATGTCTATACTCGCGCTCGACCGCCCCGAGCTCTTGGAACCTTTCATGACGCGCGAAGAAATCGCGGAAATAGTATCGTGGGCGGACGAGACCTCCGTTCTCGCCGAGTCGCGCGCGGTGCGCAAATACGCGAAATTCATGCACGACCCGACCGAGGGCGGATTCCTCGGCGGCCTAGACGAAATCTCCCAGCTCTGCGGACGGCGCGCGGAACTTTGGCGCGGCGCGCTGCCCGTGCATCCGCTCACGAAGCGCGCGGCGGAGCGTCTCGGCTTCGACCCGCTCAAACTCATCGCCTCGGGCAGCCTGCTTGCGGTAGTTCCCGAAGATAGAGCGGGAGAGGCTCAGGCTTCGCTCCGCGATGCGGGCTTCGACTCCGTCATAGCGGGGCGCATGGGCGGCCCGCTCACGGAAGAGCTTCCCGAACCGTCGGAAGAGCTCTGGCGTCTGCTTAAGCTGGGCAAAGAATGAGCGCGGAACATATTTTAAGCCGCGCGGCGCGGCTGCGCGAAGAGATGCGCGAATGCGGCGCGCAAGCCTACGTCGTCGTCAACGACGAAGATTCCAACTGGGAGAGCCTGTTCTACCTCAGCGGCTTCCGAGGCACGGCTGGGGCGATAATCGTCTACGACGGTGCCGAGCCGGAGCTCGTCCTCGACGGGCGCTACGCGGAGGCGGGCCGCGCGCAGTCTCCGTACAAAGTTACCGAACAGAAAGAAAGCCTCGACGAAGACGTTCGGGCTAGCCTGCGCGCCCACGGCGCGGAGGAAATTTTGTGCGAGGCGCGCAAGACGTCGCACGAGAACTGGATGCGCCTCGCGGACGGACTTGGCCGCTGGCGCGACGGCGGCGCGATAATGGAGAAACTGCGCCGCACTAAAGACGCGGAAGAAATTTCGTCAATAAAAAAGGCCGCGGAGATAGGCGCGCGCGCCTTCCTCGAAGCGCTCGACTCGGCGCGCGCAGGCATGACGGAGAAGGAGTTTGAGTCGCTGCTCAACTACCGCATAAGCGCGGCTGGCGGCGGCGCAGGCTTCGACATGATAGTCGCCTCTGGCGCGCGCGGCGCGATGCCGCACGGGCGCGCGACGGAAAAGCCAATGGAGCGCGGAGAATGCGTCACTGTAGACTACGGCGCGCGGTGGAACGGCTACCTCTGCGACATCACGCGCAACTTTTCGATAGGTGCGCCGGGTGATGAAGCGTGCGCGCTTCACGCGCTGGTCAAGCGCGCGCACGCTGCCGGGGCCTTGGGACTGAGAGCAGGAGCCTCGGGCAGGGCGATGCACGAAGCCGCGGCGCGCGTCTTCGCAGCCGAGGGAGTCGATGAATTTTTCACGCACAGCCTCGGCCACAGCTTCGGCCTCGAAGTCCACGAAGCTCCGGTTCTATCGCGGCGGCGCGACGACACGCTCGCAGCGGGCGACGTCGTGACCGTGGAGCCTGGCCTATACTTTGAGGGCTCGCGCGGCATGAGGCTTGAAGACGACTATCTCGTCACGGTTGACGGAGCGGAGCGGCTCACCGCCGGCCTTGCGCAGGAGCTTTTTGTCGTTTCAAAATAATTTCAATGTGCTATAATGAATGCGTTGGATTTGGCGCTGCCAAAGAAGCCAAAAAAAGGAGAGAAAGTCGCATGAAGAAGTATGTCTGCACAGTTTGCGGTTACGTCTACGACCCCGAGATAGGCGATCCCGATTCCGGCATCGCCGCCGGTACTGCCTTTGAAGACATCCCCGACGGATGGGTCTGCCCCGTCTGCGGAGTCGGCAAGGAAATGTTCGAAGCTCAGTAAACGAGAAAAAGCAATAAAAGACATCCCGCCCGAAGGGGCGGGATTTTTTGTGCTTGCGCGCGCCTTCCTGCATCCGCTACAGCAGTTCTTCCCTGATCTCGGCGGCTCTCGCGTGGGCTATGAGCCCCTCGCCCCTCGCCATCCTGGACGCAAGCGGCGCCGCCTCTTTCAGCGCGGCGCTCCCATAGCGCTGGAACGTGCAGACCTTCAGGAACGTCCCGGCCCATACGCCTCCCGTGTAGCGCGAAGCGCGGAGCGTCGGCAGCGTGTGGTTCGTCCCTGAGACGTAGTCGCCGAACACCTCTCCGGTCTCCTGCCCTATGAACATGGAGCCGAAATTCCTGAGCTTTGGAAGGACGCTTTCGTCTTCGGCGATCACTTCGAGATGTTCCGGCGCGTATTCGTTGGCAATGTCCGCAGCTTCGTCAAGGCTCTTCGCCAATATGACTTCGCCGTTCGCCTCCCACGACGCGGACGCGACAGGCGCGGTCTCAAGCACGGCGAGCTGCGCCCGCACTTCGTCCATGACGCGCGCTCCAAGTTCGCGGCTCGTCGTCACGAGGACGCACTTCGCCAAACGGTCGTGCTCGGCCTGAGCGAGGATGTCGGCCGCCAGGATGCGCGGATCCGCGCATCCGTCGGCTATTATCAGCACTTCGCTGGGGCCTGCGACGAAATCTATGCCCACCTGCCCGAAACACTGCCTTTTCGCCTCCGCCACGTACTGATTGCCCGGCCCTACGATCATGTCCACCGCTTTGATTTGCGGAGTGCCGTAGGAGAAAGCCGCGACGCCGTGCGCCCCTCCGACTGCGTATATCTCGTCGGCTCCCGCTACGTCCATGGCTACGAGCGTTTTGTAATGTATCGACTCCGTCCCCGCGACTGCCGGCGAGCACGCCGCGACGCGCTTCACTCCCGCGGCTTTCGCTGGTATTATCAGCATCAGCGCCGTTGAGAAGAGCGGATACGACCCGCCCGGGACGTAACAGCCGCACGACTCTACTGGAATCACGCGGTGCCCGAGTCTGGAACCGTCTATGAGCGTAACGCCGTCCAGCCCTTTCAGGCATTCGCGCTGCGCTTCCGCGAAACGGCGGATGTTGGAGGCCGCTCGCTTCATGTCGTCCAGCTCCCGCTCTGTTATCTTAGAATAAGCCTCCCGTATCTCGTCCTGCGTAACGCGCAGAGACCTGCGCGAGTTGCCGTCAAAGCGCATATTGTAGTCGATGAGCGCCTCGTCCTTCTCCTCGCGCACGCGGCGTATTATCCCGGCTACCGATGCGGAAAGCTCGGATATTTCGCTCGCTGCGCGCGGCGCGGCTTTTTTCAAATATTCCATTTTATGATGACCTCCTGTGCCGGTATCGCGGGCGCCGTGCGGCGCGGGCGTGCGGCAGATTACATAGGCGCGCCTCCGGCGCGCGCCCTAATCGAGAACGTCCGCGACAGTCTTCACGGCCAGCGCGTTCTCCTCCGGCGTCCCTATCGATATGCGTATGACCCGCTCTCCGTGAAGCGCGAGGCTTCGCACGGCTATGCCGTTTTCATCGAAAGCGCGGAGCAATTTTTCGTATGCGCCGCCCGGCAGAAGAAGGACGAAATTCGCGCGCGTCGGCACGAACTTCACGCCGTATCCGCGGAGCGCCCTGCACAGCTTTTCTCGTTCCTCCGTTATGGAGCGGCGCGCGGCGTCGTAAAATTCCTTCTCGTCGAGCGCGGCGCACGCGCCGGCTTCGGCTATCGACGTGACGCAGTAGGGTTCGCGCACCCTATAGAGGCAGTCGAGCAGGCCGGGATGCGCTGCCGCCCATCCGACGCGCAGCCCCGCGAGCGCGAAAAGTTTGGAGAACGTGCGGCAGATTATGAGATTTGGAAAATCCTTGAGCAGGGAGAAAGAGGCCGTCTCATCTTCGCCAGTGAAGTCAAAATACGCTTCGTCTAGGACTACGACGGTATGCGCCGGGACTTTCTCCAGCATACGCCGCACGCCGCAGGCTTCGGAGAACGTGCCTGTCGGGTTGTTGGGATTGCAGAAGAAGAGCATCTTCGTCCGCGGCCCGGCCGCGGCGGCGAAGCTCTCAGGTTCCTGGGCGAAGCCCTCCCCAAGCGCGACTTTTTTAACGGACGCGCCTGAGATCAGAGCGGTGCTTTCGTAGACTCCGAAGGTGCATTCTCCGCACACTACCTCGTCGCCGCAGTTGAGGAAGGCGCGCCCGAGCATTGTGAAGAGGCTGTCCAGCCCGTTGGAAGTTATTATTTGCTCCGGCGCGAGCGCAAAACGCTTCGCAAGTTTTTCGCGCAGGGCCGCGCTGTTCCCGTCCGGGTACCTGCCGCCGTCAGCGAGAGCCTTCTTCATAGCGTCAATCACCGCGGGCGGCGGGCCGAAATTGTTCTCGTTGGCTGAAAGCCGTACCTTTGGCTCCTTTATCGTCGGCGCGTCGTACGGCTTGACCAGCCGTACCGAAGGACGGGCGAGCGAGAGAAAAAATTCTTCCATCCCGTGCATTTTCCATACTCCCCTTTGCCAAACCATATAGCGCCGCCGCCGTCATAAACATCTTGACGCCCGCTCAAACGCCGGTTCTTCGGCCCGTTTGCGTCGCGTATTTGCCAAAGCGGCGGACGGGTGCTATTATATAGCACGTTTATGAAATTATCAAGCTATCGATTCACCAGAATAAAGTGATAGCACGCGATGAGGAGCGTATACGATGAACAGAAATCCTAAAGGGTGCAGCAACATAGGCGGGGCCGTCGCCTTCAACATGGAATACTGCCGCGGCGCGGCGATGCATTTTTTCTCCCTTTACGGATACCATCCGTTCAGCCCGGCGGAATTTCAGCTGGTGGAGGATGTGTGGAGCAAACTTGCGCCGGCGCGCGCCAGGAGGCTTATACCGCTGATGTCTCCGCTCGGCGAAGCGTGCGTGCTGCGCGGAGATCTGACTCTCTCCGCCGTGGCGTACCTCGGAAGCCACCATACGCGCAGCGAAAGGCCGCTGCGGCTTTCCTATGCCGACAGGGTCTTCGCGGTGCCGCAGCCGCCGAAATACAACATTGAAGAAAACCAGGTCGGCGTGGAGCTGATAGGCTGCGAAGAAGACGGGGCGGACGCTGAAACGGCGTCGCTGCTCCTTCGCACGCTCGACCTGCTCGGGATAGAGAGGTCGGCGCTCGTAATAGGCGACGTTTCTGTGCTTGCCGCGCTGTTTGAAGGACTTCCTGACGGATGCGCTGCGAAGCTGGCGGAGGCGTTGCAGGACAGGTGCTATACGAGATACGGCGCGCTTCTCGACGGACTGTCCCTTCCGGGAAAAAAGGCCCGGCTGTTGAGAAGCCTTCCTTCGCTGAAGGGAGGCACTTCCGTGATCGGCGAGGCCATGGCCCTTTTCAAAGAGGTGGGCGCGCCCGAGCTGTGCGAAGCCGTGATGCCGCTTAAACGTCTCTGCGGCACTCTCGAACAGCTTGGCTACGCCGAACGTCTGCGCGTCGATCTCTGTTTCGCGCGCGACCTCGGATACTACAGCGGCCCGGTGTACAACGCCTATTCAATGCCGGACGGAGCGCTTCTCGGTGGAGGCGGGCGTTACGACGGGCTGCTTGCTAATGAGGGGATAGAAGGACAGGCTGCCGGGTTCGCGCTCAACCTCAAGGAGCTTGCGGAACACTGCCAGACCTACGCGCCGGTTTCCGCGGTTATGCTGTGGAGCGGCGGGCGCGCGGGCGCCGAAATTTTAAGATATGCGGACGCGCTTTCTAAAAAGGGCGCTGCGTTTGAGTTAAGCTGGACTGCCGCCGAGGAAGAATCGCTCTCCACGGCGAAGCTGCGCGGCTACAGATGGTGGGTGGACTTGGGGACGCGCAGGGCTGTGCGCCTGTCCGACGGGCGTTCGGTCTCTCTGAAAGAATTTGAGCGGGAGGCGCTGTCATGCTGACGTTCGCACTGCCGACAGGGCGTTCTCTGGGATGCTGCATTGAAATTTTAGAGCGCGCCGGGCTTCCGGTCGCCAATCTGAAAGGCGCAGGGCGCAACCTCGTCATAGAAGAAGGGGCGTTCCGCTATCTGCTGTCTAAGCCTTCTGACGTTCCTGCCATGGTCTATTACGGCGCGGCGAACTTGGCGATTGTAGGCAACGACGTGATAGAAGAGTCGAAGATAGAGCTCGCGGAGCTGCTTGACACCGGAATGGGGCGCTGCGTGATGGCGGTGGCCGGCCCGGAGGAAACAGCCGGGAGATTTGAAGGCCACGTCTCCAGGCTTATGGGGCTCAAGGTCGCGACTAAATACACGAATCTCGCCGAGAGGACTTTCACCGAATGGGGCGTTCAGATAAAACTGCTGAAGCTCAACGGCTCGGTCGAGCTTGCGCCGGCGCTCGGGTTGGCGGACTGCATATTCGACGTCGTACAGACAGGCGGCACGCTCAAGGCCAACGGCCTACGTGTGATAAGGGAGACTCTGCCCGTCTCCCTGCGCCTCGTCGCGGGAGTGTCGTCGATGCAGCTGAGGTGGAGCGGGCTGTGGAGAGTCGTTCAAGCTATAAAATCTACGCTGGAGGCGTAACGGTATGGGTGTAAAGATCGAAAGGAAGACGAACGAAACGGAGATAGAGCTGACGCTGTGCGGCTCCGGGGGAGACCGCCGCTTTGACATAGGCTGCGGCTTTCTCTCCCACATGCTGGATCTGATGTGTCATCGCGCCGGGCTTGGAATTTGCCTTAAAGCGAGCGGCGACGTAGAGGTGGATTACCACCACCTGACCGAGGATGTGGGCATAGCTGTAGGACAGGCGCTTCGCAGGCTGGCGGCGTCGGCCCCTATACGCCGTTACGGCTTCGTCCTGCTGCCGATGGACGGTTCTCTCGCCCGCGTCGCGCTCGACTTCAGCGCGCGCGGACGGCTGTGGTGGAGCGGTTCATTCCCGTCGCACAAATGCGGCGACTTCGACATGGAGCTGGTGCCGGAATTTTTCTCCGGCTTTGCGCGCGAGGCTGGGCTTACGCTTCATATAGCAATACTTGAGGCCGACAACTCGCACCACGCCGCGGAGGCGGTGTTCAAGGGCGTTGGGCTCTCCCTGGCCGACGCGCTGTCTCCTGCTCGCTGTGAGCCGAGTACGAAAGGGGTATGGCTGTGAAGATATTTCCGGCGATAGACCTCTATGAAGGCAATGTCGTCAGGCTGACGCAGGGCGATTATTCGCGTATGCGGCGTTACGATGTATCTCCGTCGGACGCTGCGAAGCGTTTCATAGACGCAGGGTGCAGACAAATACATATAGTGGATCTGGAGGGCGCAAAGGCCGGAGAGCCGAGGCATCTCGGCGTGCTTTCAGAACTCGCCGGGCTCGGTTTATTCGTGCAGTACGGCGGCGGGCTGCGCTCGGCGGATTCGGTCACGGCGGCTCTCGACGCAGGAGCAGGGCGCGTTATGGCCGGGAGCATTATATTCAAGGACGTCGAGAAAGCCGCGGATTTAAGCGCGCGCTTCGGCGAACGGATAATGGCCGCGGTGGACGTAAAAAACGGAAAGGTCGTCCACTCGGGCTGGCTCTCGGAGACGGGGCTCTCTGCCCGCGCGGCGGTGGAGAAGCTGTCGTCCGCCGGCTTCTCGTCTTTTCTGGTGACGCGGACCGAGTTCGACGGCATGATGAACGGGACCGACGCCGCGTGGTACGCCTCGTTCACGGCTCCCGGACGTTTCATAGCCGCCGCCGGCGGCGTGACGAGCCTGCGGGATATACTCGCGCTGTCCGAGGCCGGAGTCGACGCGGCGGTCATCGGTAAGAGTCTATACGAAGGCGGCGTCACGCTTAAAGAGGCGATGGACGCGTGCCTATGATCCGCAAAGAGGGTAGACGTGATGAAGATTGATATTTCTTGCGTGAAGTTCGACGAGCGCGGGCTCGTCCCGGTCGTGGTACAGGATGCAGTCACGGCCGAGGTGCTGATGACGGCGTGGGCCAACGCCGAAGCTCTTGAGAAAACGGCGGAGCTCGGAGAACTCGTTTTTTGGAGCCGCTCGCGGGGAGAATTGTGGCACAAAGGCGAGACCAGCGGAAACCGGATGCTTCTGCGCGAACTCCGCCGCGACTGTGACGGAGACACACTCCTCGCGCTCGTGGAGCCGCTCGGCCCGGCCTGTCATACGGGCGAGAGAAGCTGCTTCTTCCACAGAATATACGGCGTGGATTCGGACGAGTGCAGTTTTCTGGGAAGGTTGTGGCGTTATCTCAACGTGCGGAAGAACGACTCTCCCGAGGTCAGCTACACGGCGCGCCTGCTCGGCGCCGGCCCTTCGCGCGTCGCGCAGAAGGTTGGGGAAGAAGGCGTTGAAACCGCGCTCGCATGTGCCCTCGGCGACAAAGCGGCATTCCGGTACGAAGCGGCGGATCTTCTCTATCATCTGCTCGTCGCATGTATTTCCGCAGGCGTCGCTTTGAACGATATACTCCGCGAGCTTGCTTCGCGCCACAATGGGGACGTAAAAGAATGATCGCGGTAGCGGATTACGGCGCGGGCAACCTTATGAGCGTGACCAACGCGTTGCGCAGCCTCGGCGCCGAGAGCTTGCGCGCTTCGTCGCCGGATGAAATACTTGCGGCCGGCGCGGTGATACTTCCGGGCGTCGGCGAGTTCGGGAGCGCTGCAGCAGAGCTTGAACGCCGCGGGCTGAAAGAGGCGCTGCGCGCCGCCGCCGGCCGGGGAACGCCCCTGCTGGGGATATGCCTCGGCATGCAGCTCCTGTTTGAGTCAAGCGAAGAAAGCCCTGGCGCCGCAGGCCTGTCCGTCCTGCCGGGGCGTTCCCGCCTTCTCCGCGGAGACGCCGGGCTGAAAATACCACACGTAGGGTGGAATACGATAAGCCTGATGAAGAAGAGCCGTCTCCTGGCCGGGATCCCGGAAGAGTCCTATATGTATTTCGTACATTCGTTCTATGTCGAGGCGGCCGTACGCGGGGACGTGAGCGCCGTCACACGCTACGGGACGGCGTTCGACTCGGCCGTGGAACGCGGAAACGTCTTCGGCTGCCAGTTCCACCCGGAGAAGAGCGGCGCGGCCGGGCTTGCAATATTGAAGAATTTTATCGCGATCGCAGAGGGAGCGTAAGGCCGTATGTTTGCGAAAAGGATAATACCTTGTCTCGATATAAAAGACGGGAGGGTAGTCAAAGGGGTGAACTTCGTCGGGCTGCGCGACGCAGGCGACCCGGTGGAATGCGCGAAAGCCTACGAAAAGGCAGGGGCCGATGAAATAGTATTTCTTGACATCACGGCTACCAGCGATAGAAGAAAGACGGTGGCCGGCCTGGTGCGCAGCGTCGCATCCGAAGTGTTCGTCCCTATCACGGTCGGCGGCGGCATCGGCTGTATCGCGGACATACGCGAAATACTGCGCGCCGGGGCCGACAAGGTTTCGCTCAACTCCGCCGCGGTGAGAAATCCAGGCCTGATTTCCGAAGCGGCTAAAGCCTTCGGCAGCCAGTGCGTCGTCGTAGCTATCGACGCGAAGCGCAAAGGCGACGGCTACTGGGAGGTATATACGGAGGGAGGACGCAGGGCGGAGCACATGGACGCGCGCTGCTGGGCGTTGCAAGCGGAACGCTTGGGCGCAGGGGAGATACTGCTTACGAGTATGGACAGGGACGGCACCAAATCCGGTTATGATCTCGAACTCACCGCGTCGATCGGCGGGGCGGTGAACATCCCCGTTATAGCTTCCGGCGGGGCGGGGGAGTACGCCCATTTTTACAACGCTTTGACGCAAGGGAAGGCCGACGCCGTACTTGCCGCGTCTTTATTCCATTTTAACGAAATCCCCATCCCGGAGCTGAAAGACTATCTCGCCAAACACGGAATCGCAGTGCGCCGGTGAAATCGTAAAACGTCCCGACGCCGGGCGACGTTATACGGCAGGCCCACTGTTGACGAAGCCGAAGGCCTGCCGTGTTTTCTTGCGCTCGCATATGCGCTGCATTGCAATCTGCTAGATTTTTTCTATCTTCTCCATGAGCATGCCTATGACGTCGTCTATGCCGTAATCTTTCAGATCGTCGGCGATGCGCCTGAATATTCCCTCTTCTCTCAATGTGGCGGCAGACACCGGATAGTTGAGGTCGAGCCCCCACGTGAGCTGGATCAAACGGTAGTCCTGGAGCGAGCGCGCGTTGAGGTACGAGCCGCGGCCGGTCGCGCGCACTTCTTCGACCAGCGCGGGCGAAAGTCCCGTGACTCTCTTGTGGCGCGGCAGCATGTCGTATATCGTGCCGTTGTCGATGCGGCTCTGCACCATGCGGAATACGTCTATCTTGTCGGCGTCGCGCGCGAGCGCGCACCAGCGGTAGACGGCGAGCGGCGTCGACGGCGGGATTTCTATCTTGTTGTGGAAGCGCACCGCCGCGAGCAGCTTTTCTTTGTCGCCTTCCTCTATTCCGTCCCACTCGAACTCACGCCCGAGAATCTCCGCGCCGCGCCCGCCGTGGTCGAAGCTCGCCGCGTCGGCGAAGGTCTTGTAGTTGCGGTATTGTTCGAAGCGCGCCGTGTCGTGCAGCAAGCCGACCGCGTGCGCGAGCCACGCGTCGTGCTCATCGTTCCATTCCAGCGACTCGGCTATCGCACAGGCGATGGCGCAGACGCGCCTGCTGTGCTTCCGCTTCAGTTCCTGCATATTTTCAAGCGCGCCGCCGACGCGGAAGGAGTCGACGTAGCGCGCGAACCACTGTTCCGTTTTTTCGGTCGAATACATAGCCTTACCTCCGTCCGCTGAAATTATACAACGGCGCCGGCGTTTACTCGCCGCCGCCCGTTCCCGGCGCGAGCGTAAATTTGTTCTTGCGGTAGTCGAGCAGCCCTTCGCCGCGCATCTTCGAGAGTTCGCCCGAGAGCGCGCTGCGGTCTACTGAAAGGTAGTCCGCGAGCTGTTGGCGGTTGAAGGGTATCTCGAATTCGAGCGAGCCGCGGCGCAGCGACTCGGCCGACAAATATGAGAGAAGTTTCTGCCGCGTCGAGCGCTGCGTCATGTATGTCAGCTTTTCGCTGAATTGAAGATTTTTCTCCGCGAGCACGGCGAGCAGGTTGCGCATGAGCCGCGCATGGAACGCGCAGGCCGAGCCGCATACTGTGAGCACGCGGCTCACGTCCATGAACATGACGGCGCTGCGCTCCGACGCCGCGGCGCTGACTTCGAGCGGCGCGCCCGGGACGCAGGCGTAGCTTTCGGCGAATATATCGCCGGGCAGGGCTTCGGAGATGATGTTGCGGTTGCCGAGAAAGTCTTCTTTAATTATGTGAACCGCGCCGCCGAGCACGAGGCATATGGAGCCCGAACGCTCTCCCGCGCGCAGGATGAATTCATTCTTCGCGTAATCGCGCGACGAGACGGAGAGGCAGGCGAGCATCGCCTCGATTTCATCGTCGTTTATGTCGCGGAAGAGCCGCGAGCTTTTTATCACGTCGAGATATTTTCTCATATTGATCCGCCGTCCGTTGTATTTGCGACATACTTATCCCGTTCATTGTATTATGCTTGACCCGTTGAAGCAAGAAAGAAACGAGGAACGGCAATATGAGGCCAGTAGGGCTGACGGAGGCGGTGAAATTGAAGCCGAAAATAAAAATTACGCTGGTTGATAAAAAGGGGAGTTCCAGATGCCATCACGGGCATAGGCCGGGCGACAGCTTCGATTACGACACGGAACGCGGAAAACTTTGCCCTATGGCGATGCACGCGGCGTTTCCCTATATGGACATTCTGAGATACGGCGGCGAGCCGCCGAGGTCGGAGTGCGGCGAAATCAGATTTTGCTGCCCCGACAGCGACGTGATCAATATCTTTAAAATAGAGAGGGAAGAGACGAATGATTAGGAAAATCATAAAAATAGACGAAGAAAAATGCAACGGCTGCGGCGCGTGCGCTGACGCCTGCCACGAGGGCGCGATAGCGATGGTTGACGGAAAGGCGCGGCTGATGCGCGACGACTACTGCGACGGCCTAGGCGACTGCCTGCCGGCCTGCCCGACGGGGGCGATAAGCTTCGTCGAGCGCGAGGCGGCCCCCTACGACAAGGCCGCGGCGGAGGCGAACGTTGCGGCGAAGCGCGCCGCGGAGGGGAAGCTGCCATGCGGATGTCCCGGCACCTACTCGCGCGAGCTCAAGCGCGAAGCCGCGGAGGTTCCCGCGCCGCGCGGAAGCGAGGTCGTTTCGCGCCTTTCGCAGTGGCCCGTGCAGATAAAGCTCGCGCCTGTGAACGCGCCGTACTTCGACGGGGCGAAGCTGCTCGTCGCGGCAGACTGTACGGCCTTCGCGCGCGCCGATTTCCACGAGCGCTTCATCAAGGGGCGCGTGACGCTCGTCGGATGCCCGAAGCTCGACGGCGTAGACTACGCGGAGAAGCTGACGGAGATAATCAGAAACAACGACATAAAGGACGTGACCGTCGTGCGCATGGAAGTCCCGTGCTGCGGTGGCATAGAGGAAGCTGTGAAGCGCGCGCTTATGGCGAGCGGCAAGTTCCTGCCGTGGCAGGTCGTCACAGTGGCGGTCGACGGGGAAATATTGGACTAGGCGCGCAAGCGCGGAATGACGGAGGGGTTTTACAATGGAGAGAAAAATGTTTTGTTTTCAGTGCGAACAGACGGCGGGCTGCCGCGGCTGCACAGGCAATATGGGGGTATGCGGGAAGCCCGCGGATACGGCGGAGCTTCAGGACGGGCTGACCGGCGAGCTGATCTCGTTCGCGCTCGCCGCAGGCGGCAAAGCGCCGGAGGGCGGCGCGCGGCTGATGCTCGAAGGGCTCTTTACGACGGTGACGAACGTGAACTTCAACAGCGCGACCGTCGCGGAGCTCGCGGCCCGCGTGCGCGCGGCGAGGAAGAATCTCGGCGACGGGACGCCGGCCTACGACGTTAAGAAAATATGGGAGGCGGACGAAGATATACGCTCGCTCAAGTCGCTGATACTCTTCGGCCTACGCGGCACGGCGGCCTACGCATACCACGCCGCCGTGCTCGGCTACAGCGACGCGGATGTGGACGGCTTCTTCTTCGAAGGCCTCGCGGCGCTCGCGAAATTTGATACGATGGACGAGCTTCTGCCGCTCGTCCTCAAGACGGGCGAGGTCAACCTGCGCTGCATGGAGCTGCTAGACCGCGCGAACACTGAGAGCTTCGGCACGCCGCAGCCGACGCGCGTCAGCTTCACGGTCGAAAAGGGGCCCTTCATCGTAGTGACGGGCCACGACTTGCGCGACCTCAAGCTGCTGCTCGAGCAGACGGCGGGACGCGGAGTAAACGTCTACACTCACGGCGAGATGCTCCCCGCGCACGCATATCCGGAGCTGAAAAAATTCCCGCACCTCAAGGGCAACTTCGGCACCGCGTGGCAGAACCAGCAGAAAGAGTTCGACGGCATCCCCGCGCCGATACTCTTCACGACGAACTGTCTGATGCCGGTGAAGCCCTCCTACGCCGACCGCGTTTTCACGACCGAGGTCGTATCGTATCCAGGGCTCGTACACATCGGGGAGGACAAGGATTTCACGCCCGTCATCGAAAAGGCGCTTGAGCTCGGCGGATGGCCGGAGAGACGCAGATTTGCCGGAATCAACGGCGGCATGGCGGCGACGACCGGCTTCGGCCACGGCGCGGTGCTCGCCGAGGCCGGACGGATAGTCGAGGCGGTCAAGAGCGGTGCGATACGCCATTTCTTCCTCGTCGGCGGCTGCGACGGTGCGAAGACGGGACGCAACTACTACACCGATTTCGTAAAGCTTACGCCAGAGGACACGATCGTGCTCACGCTCGCCTGCGGCAAGTACCGCTTCAACGACATCGACCTAGGCGAAGCCGGCGGCTTCCCGCGCATAATGGACATGGGGCAATGCAACGACGCCTACAGCGCGATAAAAGTCGCGACGGCGCTCGCGGAGGCCTTTGGCTGCACGGTCAACGAGCTGCCGCTCTCCCTCGTCCTCTCGTGGTACGAGCAGAAAGCCGTCTGCATCCTGCTCACGCTGCTGCACCTCGGCATAAAGAACATACTGCTCGGCCCGACGCTCCCGGCCTTCGTCTCGCCGAACGTGCTGAACTTCCTCGTCGAGCATTACAACATCGCGCCGGTCTCGACGCCGGAGGCGGATTTGAAGAAAATCCTGGGCTAGGCGCGCGGCGAAAATTACAGAAAGATGGCGGAGGCTTCGCGCTTCCGCCCTCTTTGCGTGCCAACGGGAAATTTTCGCTAGAATTTCACTACCTTCGGCTCGCCGCTGAATGAATAGAAGGTCGCCGTCGCGTTCTTGAGCCATAGCACTTCGCCGACGCCGTCGTCCTCGGAGTAGAGGCGGCGCAGAGTCGGGTTCTCGTCGAGCATATGGCGGCGCGCTTCGATTCTAGGGTCGAGCACGACTTCCGCGGCGACGCGCAGCCACGAGGTCCCGTCCTTGCCCATCGTGCACAGCTCGATCTTTGGGTTCGCCATCATCTGTTTGAAAACGGGCTTTACATTGCCTGTCTGGAGGTAGAGCTTGCCCTCGAAGAGCGCGACGACGCCGAAGGGCCTCACGCGCGGCTGGTCGCCGTCCATCGTCGCGACGTAGAAAATCGGGTTCTCTTTCAGAAATTTGTAGACTTCATCCATGCGGAACATTCCTCCTTTAATTTTATGCCGTGCGATTAAATTATAGCGCGGCGCGGCGGTTTCAGTCGCGCGCCATAGAGAGGAAATATTCGAGCACGCGCAGGTCCCGCGTCATCTCGGGGTGGAATGCTGCGGCGAGCATACGGCCCTCGCTCGCCGCAGCGGCGCGCCCGTCGATTTCGGCGAGGATCTCGACGTTCGGCCCCGCCGCCGTGATGTAGGGCGCGCGGATGAAGACCATCTCAACGTCGTCATGCCGCGCGAAGCGTCCGCGCGTCACGAAGCTTGCGAGCTGCCGCCCGTAGCCGTTGCGCCGTACAGTTATATCCATTGCGGCGAAATGGCGGCGCGCGTCGTTCTCGATATTTTTCGCGAGCAGGATCATCCCTGCGCATGTGCCGAAGACCGGCAGGCCGTCGCGTATCATCGAAGCCATCGGCTCGAAAAGCCCGAGCTCGCGCATGAGCCGCCCTTGCGCCGTGCTTTCGCCGCCGGGCAGGATAAGCGCGTTGATGCCGTCAAGCTCACGCGGCCTGCGGATTTCGCGTGCGTTCGCGCCTGCGCGCAGAAGCGCCTCGCAGTGCTCGGCAAAGGCCCCCTGGACGGCGAGCACGCCTACTGTGAGCGCGGCGTTCATTTCCCCCGCTCCGCCATGAGCAGAGCTATTTCGTCTGCGTTCGTCCCGACCATCGCTTCGCCGAGGTCTTCGGAGACCTTAGCGAGGATTTCCGGATTCTGGTAATTCGTCACGGCCTTGACGATGGCGGCGGCGCGCTTTGTTGGGTCGCCTGATTTGAAGATTCCGCTGCCGACGAAGACGCCCTCGGCCCCGAGCGTCATCATCAGCGCCGCGTCCGCAGGAGTGGCCACGCCGCCCGCCGCGAAGTTGACGACTGGAAGCCCGCCGAGTTCGCGCAGTTCAAAAAGCCGTTCTGCGGGGACCTGCATCTCCTTCGCCGCCTCGAAAACCTCGTCGTCACGCAGCGACAGCACGCGCGCAATCTCGGACCGCATGGCGCGCATGTGGTGCACCGCCTGCACCACGTCGCCCGTCCCCGGCTCGCCCTTCGTGCGTATCATTGCCGCGCCTTCCTCAATCCGGCGCAGCGCCTCCGGCAAATTGCGCGCGCCGCAGACGAACGGAACGCGGAACCGGCGTTTATCGATGTGGTAGACGTCGTCGGCGGGGGAGAGCACTTCGCTCTCGTCTATGTAGTCTATACCGAGCGCCTCGAGTATGCGCGCCTCCGCGATGTGTCCGATGCGGCACTTCGCCATGACCGGAATGCTCACGGCGTTCTGGATTTCCTTGATCATCCTCGGGTCGCTCATGCGCGCGACGCCGCCGGCGGCGCGTATGTCCGCCGGAACGCGCTCGAGCGCCATGACCGCGCAGGCTCCCGCATCCTCGGCTATGCGCGCCTGCTCAGGCGTGGTCACGTCCATAATTACGCCGCCGCGCAGCATACGCGCGAGATCCCTGTTGAGTTTCACTCTGTTTTCATGTTCCGTCATCGTTCATGTTCCTTTCGTGGAAGTTCCACGGCCGTGCGCTATTGTTATAGAATACAGTTGTCATTGCTTCAATGGACAGATATTGATAATTTTATGATGACAGATTGGAGCTGAACGATGGTCGCCGATTTTATAGAGCTCGACAAGAATTCCAGAACCCCAGTGTGGGAACAGATTTACCGCGCACTTGCGGAGGCGGCGGAGAGCGGAGCGCTCGCAGCCGGCGCGCGGCTGCCGTCCGTGCGCGAGCTGGCCTCCGCGCTGCGCGTGAGCCGTTCGCCGGTTGAGAACGCATACGCGCGGCTCATCGTCGAGGGGCGCGCCGAGAGCGTGCCGAAGAGCGGCTGCTTCGTCGCGCGCGGCGCGCGTGCGGCGGAAAAAACGCGTGAACGGCGCGAGACTGAGGAAGATCCGCCGCGCTTCGACTTCCGCCACGGCTCGATAGACGCGGAGGCCGCTGACGTAGAGGCATGGGGCCGCTGCGTGCGCGCCGCGCTTAAACGGAGGAGCGAGATTGTATCGAGCGGAGACCCGCGCGGCGAGCCGGAGCTGCGGCGCGCGCTCGCCGCCTACGCATACCGCGCGCGCGGCGTGAAGAGCGATGCGGAGAACATCGCCGTCGCCTCAGGCACGCAGCAGCTTCTATTTCTTTTGTGCCGCGCTCTCGGCGCGCCGGGACGCGCTGCGGTCGCTTCGCCCGGCTTCGAGCAGGGCGAGCGGATATTGCGCGACTGCGGATGGAGCGTAACGCGCGCGGAAAGCCCGGAGGCTGCGGAGTGTGGTGGCGCGGATCTGTTTCTTGAAATTTCGTCGAAGCGTCCCGCCGAGTCCTTCGCGCGCGCGGATGCGAGGCGGAAGGCGCTCGCGTCGTGGGCGCGAGAAGGCCGTCTGCTCGTCGAGGACGACTACAACGGCGAGCTGCGGTGGCGCGCGCGCCCCATACCCGCCGCGCAGGCGCTCGCGCCCGAGAACGCGGTCTACATCGGAAGCTTTTCGCAGATGCTGCTGCCTTCCGTGCGCATAGCATACATGGCCGTGCCGGGTCGCGTCGCAGGGCGCTGCGCCGCCGCGGCGGGCCTCTACGACCCGACGGCGGGAAAGGCGGAGCAGCTCGCGCTCGCGGAATATATAGTAAGCGGCGGACTTGAGCGCCATCTGCGCCGCTGCCGCAAAATCTATCTGCGCAAGAGCCGCATGCTCGCCGCGGAGCTGCGCGCGGCCTTCGGCGAAATGGATTTCACGATTCTTGAAAGCTATACCGCCGCGGTAATCCCATGCGCCGCGCCGGAAACAGCTGCGCGGCTTGCAGCGGAGGCGGGCGCGGCGGTCGAGCTCTGGGATGGCGCCGTCGCGCTCTTCTTCGCGGGCATACCTTCGGACGACATCCCAGCGGCGGTCTCCGCGCTTCGCGGCGCTTGGCGTGACGCGGCGCTCTTTCCTCACGCTTCGCGCGGCGCACGCTCCGCGGTATAATTATCTAAAATCGTTTTTGAAGAACGGAGGCGTCAGATGGAATTTTTTATGGAACTCTCGCCGCCCGTGCGGGCGCTTATAGCGGGGCTGTTTACGTGGGGCTTCACGGCGCTAGGCGCGTCGGGCGTTTTTCTTGCGAAGAGGCCGGGACAGAGGACGCTCGACGTGATGCTCGGCTTCGCGGGCGGCGTCATGGTAGCCGCGAGCTTCTGGTCGCTGCTCGCGCCCGCGATAGAAATTTCTGCGGAACTCGGCTACCCAGGCTGGCTTCTGCCGGTCGCGGGCTTCCTTGCGGGCGGCGCGGCGCTGCGGCTGCTCGACATGGCGATGCCGCACCTGCATCCCGCGATGGCTGAGACCGCGCCAGACGGTCCGCCGTCGTCGCTGCGCCGCACGACGCTGCTCGTGCTCGCTATAACTCTGCACAACATTCCAGAAGGACTCGCCGTCGGGGTCGCCTTCGGCGCGATCGGCGCGATGCCGGAAGCGACGCTCGCGGGGGCCGTCGCGCTCGCGCTCGGCATGGGGCTGCAGAACTTCCCCGAAGGGCTCGCCGTCTCGATGCCGCTGCGCCGCGAGGGGCTGACGCGCTCGCGCGCCTTCTTCTACGGACAGCTCTCAGCTATTGTGGAACCGGTCTTCGCGTTCGCAGGCGCTCTTCTCGTCTACGCGGCGCGGTCTGTTCTGCCCTTTGCGCTCGCCTTCGCCGCGGGGGCGATGATCTTCGTCGTCGTCGAGGAGACGGTGCCGGAGGCGCAGGCCTCGGGCAACGGCGACCTCGCGACGACGGGTTTCTTAATCGGCTTCGCCGTCATGATGGCGCTCGACGTCGCGCTCGGTTAGGCAAACTTCCGCGCGGCGGAGGCGCGCTTTATGCTATACTTAGGCATTGTAGGATTGGCATTTTTGTCTTCGGATGCCACGGCCGCCGTTTCGGCGTGAAAATATTAAAAGGAGCCGAGCTCCTTCGCAGAACCGCCCGGGAGGTATGATTTTGGAAAACCAGATAGCCCTAGTCGCCGGTGAAGGACTTCTTCCCGTCGCCATTGCGAGCCGGTTGACGGACCAGGGAACCCCGCCTGTCGTCTATTCGATAAGAGAACAGATAGGCGAGCTGTCGCAGTACGCGCTCGACGTCGTCAACATAACGAAGCCGGATTTCGGCTTCACGATAAACGACATGAAGAAGCGCGGCGTAAGGGATATCATCATGGCGGGAACGGTGTCGAAGACGCTCGTCTTCAAGCCGTCGCTTTTCGACCTCACGACGCAGCGCTTCCTCGCGAGCCTAGTTTTCCGCGACGACCACTCGATACTCGGCGCTATTGTTGACTTCCTCGAAAGGCAGGGCTTCCGCGTGCTGAGCTACCGCGACATAGTTCCCGACCTTCTCGCTAAGAAAGGGCGCATCGCCGGGCGCGCGCCGTCGCGCGAGGAGCTTGACGACGCGGAGTACGGCTTCGATATATGTAAAAAGGTCGTGCCGCTTTCGTTCGGGCAGACCGTCATAGTACACAAGCGCTCCGTCATCGCGGTCGAGGCTATGGAGGGCACCGACGCGACTCTGCTGCGCGCGGGCTCGCTCTGCAAGGGCGGCACCGTCGCGAAGATGATGCGCCTCGACCAGGACGAACGCTACGACATCCCGACAGTAGGCCCCGACACTCTTATGCACATGGCGGAGGCGAAGCTCACCTGCCTTGCGCTGCACGCTGGCTGGACGCTCATACTGAACCCAGAGGAATTTGCGCGCGTCGCGGAACGCGAGCGCATAGCCGTCATAGGAGTGGAAGTTTGTCGATCTTTATAAGCTCCGGCGAAGCGTCTGGCGACCACTACACGGCGCGTCTCGCCGTGAAGCTTCGCGAACGCGGCTACGCGGACGACATATGGGGCATGGGCGGCGTCGAATCGCGAAACGCCGGAGTCCGCGCCGAATGGAACGGCGAGCGGCTTCAGCTGCTCGGCCTTACGGAAGTTTTCTCCGCGATACCGTCGATACTCGCGCTGCGCCGCGAGATGGTGGAGCGCATAATTGAGCGCGCGCCGGAGGCCGTCGTAGTATGCGACAGCCCCGACTATCACATGAGGCTTATAGCGAAGCTGCGCGCGCGCGGCTACAGCGGCAAAATTTTCTATCTTTCGCCGCCGACCGTCTGGGCGTGGCGCAGCGGGCGCGCGGACGACCTTCGCCGCGACGTCGACGAATGTCTGCCTTTATTTAAATTTGAACACGACTACCTGCTTTCGCGCGGCTGCGCGAGCGCGTGGAAGGGACACCCGCTTTTGGAGGAATACAACCACCGTGTTGAGACGCAGGATCTCGGCGTCGATTATGATCCGGGGAAGCTCGTCGCCTTCCTTCCGGGAAGCCGCGGAAGCGAGATAAAGTCACTGCTCCCGATAATGGAAGAGGCGGCCTCGGCGCTCGGCGCAATGGGCTGGCAACCGGTATTCTCCGTCGCGCCTGGGCTCAACCCTGCGGTGCGCGGCGAGATGATAGGGCGCTTCGCTGAAAAGGGAATACGCCATTACGACGGCCCGGGTGGCGCTCTGATGGAGGCGTCTGAGTGCGCCGTCGGCGCGAGCGGCACGATAACGGTCGAAGCTTTGCTGCGCCGCCGCTACATGGTCGTCACGTACAGGCTCAACCCGATATCGGCTTTCGTGGCGCGCCGCGTCATAAAAACTAAATACTACGCGATGGCGAACATCCTCGCTGGCTGCGAGATGTTCCCGGAGCTTTTGCAGGAGAATGCAACCGCCGCGAACCTTACTAACGCGGCGCTAGCTTGGCTGGAGAACCGCGGCGGCCTGCGCGGGCGCACCGGCGGGGTCATGGAACGCGCGCGCGCGACGCTGGGCGAAGAGGGCGTCTACGACTTCTGGTGCGCGCGCATAACGGGGGAGGCTGCGTAATGCTCAACCTGGCGAAGAAAGAGGAATGGCGGTCGTATTTCCGTCTGCTTAAATACTGCCTGCCGTACAAGAAGCGCCTTGCTTACGCGATATTCTGCATGGTGCTCTCCGCGATATTCGGCATCATACCGCCGTGGCTCATCAAGAACGTCGTAGACGACGTGCTGATTCAGAAAAAGCTATACATGCTCAACATCCTCTGCGTCGGCGTCGTCGCGCTCTATATACTCAAGGCCGCCTTCGCCTACGCGAACCTCTACCTCATGACGTGGGTCGGGCAGAAGGTCGTCATCGACATAAGGCTCGAGCTCTACGACCACACGCAGCGGCTCTCGCTGCTCACGCTCTACAAGAAGCGTTCCGGTGAATTCCTCTCGCGCATCACGTACGACGTCGCGACGCTAGAGAATATTTTGGGAAGCGTCATAGTCGACTTCGTCGTGCAGGGCGTGACCTTCATAGGCATCATCGGCCTGCTCCTATTTCTCAACTGGAAGCTGACGCTCGCTACCTTCACGATAATCCCGGTCGCCGTCCTCGTAATAGACAAGGCATCCTCAAAGCTGCGCCGCGTCGGCGCTGTTATCCAAGAGCGGCTTGCGATGGTCGCGGCGATAGCGCAGGAGGCGCTGTCGTCCATCAAGATAGTGCGTTCCTTCGCGACGGAAGAAGAGGAGTACAAGCGATTCGAAGCGGAAAGCAATCTGCATTTCAAGGCTCTCATGAAGGGTACGCAGGTGCGCGGCGTCCTTGAAGGCTTCGTCGAGGTCATACTAATCGCGGCTCTCGCGCTCATTCTCTGGATAGGCGGGCGCAGCGTCATCGCCGGTTCGCTCACGGCGGGCGGCCTCATAGCCTTCTGTACCTACGTCGGCCTGCTAGTGCAGCCGGTGCGTGTGTTAAGCCGCGTCGTCAGCACTGTGCAGCAGGGCGTCGCATCTGCGGACAGAGTTTTTGAAATACTTGACGAGGCGAATGAAGTACCGCTAGCCGAACACCCGATAGTCCATCAGAAGATGGAGGGGCGCGTGACGTTCGAGGACGTGCGTTTCTGCTACGACGAGTCGAAGCAGGTTCTCAAGGACGTCAGCTTCGAGATAAAACCAGGCGAGAAGATAGCCATCGTCGGCCCGACGGGCGCCGGCAAGTCTACGATAGCCGACCTCGTTATGCGTTTCTACGACCCGCAGTGGGGCGCGATTAAAATAGACGGCATCGACCTGCGCGACATTGAGTTGAAATCATACCGCCGCCAGATAGGAGTCGTGCCGCAGGACCCAGTGCTCATGAAGGGTACGCTTGCATACAACATCTGCTACGGCTTCAAAGGCGCGACTCGTGACGACCTTGTGCGCGCCGCGAAAATTGCTGGGATTTACGACTTTATCTCTACTCTGCCGCGCGGCTTCGACACCGAGGTTGGCGAGCGCGGCGTGACGCTCTCGGGCGGGCAGCGCCAGCGCGTCGCGATCGCACGCGCCGTAGTGCGCGACCCGCGCATACTGATAATGGACGAGGCGACCTCGTCTCTCGACGCGCTCGTCGAACAGCAGGTGCAGGAGGCGATGCGCAACGCGATGGAGGGGCGCACCGCTATAGTTATCGCGCACCGACTTTCGACGATACGCGACGCCGACAGGATATTCGTGCTGCGCGACGGCATGATAACCGAGACCGGAACGCACGACGAACTGCTGGCGCTTCACGGCCACTATTACAGGCTCTTCACCGCGGGCGAACACGTGGAAGCGGAATAGAGAAATGTCCTGGATACTTCGCAGCTATCTCAAATACGCGCGCGGCGAGGGCGGCTCCCCTGTATGGGGCGTCCTCTGGCCCTGTCAGTTCGTGACTCGCGCGTGGATGAGGCTGCGGATAGGGTTCTACAAGCGCGGAATATTCTCCGTCGCCGACCCAGTGCTCCCAGTCGTGAGCATCGGGAACAACTGCTTCGGCGGAACGAATAAGACGCCTATGGCAGAGTATGTCGTACGCCAGTTCGCAGAAGCCGGAATAAAGGCCGGCCTCGTGAGCCGCGGTTACAGGACGAAGGAGCACCCGCCGCTCTGGATCGGTCAGGATAAAAAAAGCACGCGCCGCGACTTTGCTGGCGACGAGCCGCTCATGCTCTCGCGCCGCCTGCCGGACGCGAAGGTCGTCGTTTCGCGCAAGAGGATAGAGGGCGTCAAGCTGCTTGCGTCGCTCGGAGCGGAGATTGCCGTGACAGACGACACCTTCCAGCACAGGAAGATGGGGCGCGACGTGGATATAGTCCTAGTCGACTCGACCTGTCCTTTCGGCAACGGACAGGTATTGCCGGCGGGCTCGATGCGCGAGCCGATGTCTGCATTCCGCCGTGCGGACATAGTAGTACTGACGAAGGCTAACCAGGCGAAAGCGGGCGCGACGGACGCAATTAGGGAAAAACTCGCGCCTTACGTGATGGATGACAAGATCTTCGTCGCAGACATAAAGCTCGAGTCTTGGATAGCGCGCGAGGCCGGCGGCGAAGAGCGCGCAGTCGAAGAAGAAAGCTTCGTGCCGCAGGGCAAATACATCGCGCTCTCAGCGATAGGCAACCCGGACGGATTTTACCAATTTCTCGACGAACTCGGCGTCTCTGTCGCCGAAAGGCGGACATACCGCGACCACCACATACTCACAGAAAATGAGATATCGGAGCTTGAAAAGCTTGCCGCTGAGGTCGGAGCCGACGGTTTCGTCTGCACGGAGAAAGATTTGGCGAACATGCCGCGCAAGTTGAGCCTCAACCTCCCGCTCTACGTCCCGTGCATCAAGGTCGCGCTGCGCGACCCGATCGGTTTCCGCAGAAAAATTCTTGAAAAGCTACGTCCCGCATTCCTCGTCGCATCTAACGGCAACGGCGAGGACGCGATAGGCGTCGTGCTTGCGAAGAAGCTCATGGCTCGTTTCCCGTGCGCGAAGGTTGACGCGTTTGCGCTGGTCGGCTCAGGAAAACCTTATAAAATGAACGGAGTCAACGTCGTCTCGCCGCCCGCCGACATGCCGAGCGGCGGCGTAGTGAAGTACCATGTGCGCGATCTTGTCGGAGACATGCGCCACGGCCTCGGCGGAGCGATAATGAGCCAGATGAAGAAGATGCGCGAGCTTTACGGCAAGTACCGCACCCCCGTCTGCGTCGGCGACGTGTATCTGCTGCTCAGCGTGCTCTGGGGACAGGGTATGAAGCCGCTTTTCGTCGCGACCGCAAAGTCAGTCCACCTGAACGGACACATGCGCATAGAAAAATGGCTTATGCGCCGCCGCTGCATCCTTGTATGGACGCGCGATGAAGAAACCGCGCGAGAACTCGTCGGCTGCGGCGTGCCGGCGGTCTTCCATGGGAACCCGATCATGGATCTTCTCGACGAGACGAACGAGCCCGCTTTTGCATGGAACGGAAGGGGCTTCAAGATACTGCTGCTGCCGGGCAGCCGCCCGCGTGCCTACGACGACATAAAGCTCGTGCTAGACACCGTGACGCTTCTCGCGTCTAAAATGGAGTGCTGCTTCGTCATGGTGCCCGCGCCGACGATAGATTTGAAAAAGATGACGGAGAACCTCGACGGATGGACGCTGTCGGACGACGGCGCAACGCTGTGCTCAGGCGGCGTATCCGTGACGATATGCCGAGCGCCGGTAGCCGCGGCGGCCTACGGCGCGGAGCTGCTCGTCGGCCTCGGTGGGACGGCGAACCAGCTTTGCGCCGGGCTCGGAGTACCTGTCGTTTCGATAATAGAGCGCGGCAAACTGCGTCAGAAGAAGCTGCTGCGCGAGGCCGAGGTGCTCGTGCCCGCCGAGCCTGCGGAGCTTGCGGCGGCGGCGGAACGCATACTGACGAACCCGGAGCTGCGCCGCTCGATGCAGGAGGCCGGCATAAAGAACCTTGGGCGCATGGGCGCGCTCGACAACGTAGTAGATTATTGCGCGGCTGAGCTGGGCTGGGAAGCCCGCTGCCGCGTCTATAAAAAATACAGTGAATATCTCGATTCGCTTGGCGAACGGAAAACGAAAGGCGAAGGAGCTGATGAAGATGTCCGCCTCAAATGACGTAAGAGTGGTGAAGGTCGGCAACGTCTCAGTCGGAGGGGGGACGCTCGCCGTGGCCGCAGGCCCGTGCGTGCTGGATACCTTCGAAGAGGCGCTTATGATCGCGAAGACGGTGAAGGAATACTGCGCCGAATTCGGCTTCGGCTATATATTCAAGGCATCCTTCGACAAAGCAAACCGGACTTCGATAAGGAGCTACCGCGGTCCAGGCATCGAAAAGGGGCTGGAATGGCTCTCTGAGATCGGGCGTGAGGCCGGCGTCCCCGTCGTCACGGACATCCATGAGCCGTGGCAGGCCGAGGCTGCGGCGAAGCACGTCGACCTGCTTCAGATACCGGCGTTCCTCTGCCGCCAGACGGACTTGCTGGCCGCGGCGAGCCGCACCGGAAAGCCGCTCAACGTGAAGAAAGCGCAGTTCATGGCGCCCGAGGACATGGCCTCGGTGCTTGGCAAATGCCGCGAGAGCGGCTGTGAGGACGTGATTCTCTGCGAGCGCGGCACGGAGTTCGGCTACCATGAGCTTTCCGTGGATTTCCGTTCGCTGCCTGTCATGCGCTCGCTCGGCGTGCCGGTCATGTTCGACGCGACGCACAGCGTGCAGAAGCCTGGCGGCAAAGGCACGTGCAGCGGAGGCGACCGATCGTTCGTCCTGCCGCTCATACGCGCGGCCGCCGCTACGGGAATCGACGCGCTCTTCATGGAGGTCCATCCGGAGCCGGAGCGCGCGAAATGCGACGGGCCGAACTCGATACCTCTTGCGAAGGTGCGCGAGGTTCTGCGCCAGACATACGAAATAGACAAAATCGTACGCGGGAAACTCGGCTTCTCGCGGCTTGACTGGGCGGAGGAATAAATGATGAGCCTTCCATACGAACGCGAAGAGAAAAAAATTTCCAACGACGAACTGATAACGACTGGGCGCGAAATCCTGCGCAAAGAGGCCGCTTCGCTTGAAGCGGCGGCTGAGCGTTTAGGCGACGAAATCGCCCGCGCGGCGCATCTAGTCAGCCGCTGCCGCGGGCGCGTAGTAGTAACCGGGCTCGGAAAGTCGGGGCACGTAGGGCGCAAGAGCGCGGCGACATTCGCCTCGCTCGGCGTTCCGGCTTTCTTCCTGCACGCGACGGAAGGGGCGCACGGCGACCTCGGCATGGTATGCCGCGAGGACGTCGGATACTTCCTCAGCAACAGCGGCGAAACGCACGAGCTTATAGACATCATCCCTTACTTCAAAAGAATCGGCGCGCCGATAATCGCCGTGACCGGCAACCCCGAGTCGTCGCTCGCGCGTGAGGCCGACGTCGTGCTCAACAGCCACGTCGAGGCGGAGGCCGACCCGCTCGGCCTTGCTCCGACGAGCAGCACGACGCTCCAGATGGCGATAGGCGACGCCGTCGCCGGTATGGCGACGCTTCTGCTCGGATTACAGAAGGAAGACTTCGCCCTTTTCCATCCGGGCGGCTCGCTCGGCAAACGCCTGCTGCTCCGCGTGCGCGACCTCATGGGCAGCGGCGACAAGCTGCCTGTGACTAACGTCCATGCGCGCGTGCGCGACGCGATATTCGACATCACTAGCAAGGGCTACGGCGCAACGGCCATCGTGGACGACGGCGGACGGCTCGTCGGCGTGTTCACTGACGGAGACCTGCGCCGTTTCATCGAGAAGAACGGCGTCGAGGGGCTTGAACTCCCAGTCTCGCAGGCCATGACGACACATCCGCGCGTCATAGGCCCAGACCGCCTCGCGGTCGAAGCGGTGCGCATCGTCGAGCAATGGGAAGTTTCGGCGCTCATCGTCGTCGACGACGAGAACAGGCCCGTCGGAATGGTGCACATCCACGAGATACTCAAAGCGGGGGTGGCGTAGCTGTCGCTGCTGCGTGGACTCTACGGGGCGGCGATAGATATATTCTTCGCGCTCTCGCATAAAAAGCTCAAGGCGAAATATACCGAGGGCAACGACGAGCGCCAGGGGCTTATAGCGCCCGAAAAGCTAGCCGCGCTGCGTGGACGGCGGCCCGTCTGGGTTCACGCCGTCTCCGTCGGCGAAGTGCAGGCCGCCGTCCCCTTCATTAAGGCTGCACGGGAGGACGGCTGGGACGGTCCCTTCGTAATCTCGACGACGACGCAGACGGGCAAGGCCATGGCGGAGCGTCTCGGCAAAGATTTATACGACTTACATATATATTACCCGTGGGATAAAAGCCTCTTCGTACGCCGCGCGCTAGACGCGCTGAATCCCGCAGCCTTCGCAGCGGCGGAGACGGAGCTCTGGCCGAATATGCTTTACGAATGCCGCGTACGCGGAATCCCGACGTTCCTCATCAACGGGCGCATATCTGATCGGACGTGGGCGCGCGTGCAAGGCGGCCTTAGGCGTCCGCTTGCGCGTGGGGCTTACTCGCTCTTTTCCTCGCTCTTCCTTCGCGACGAAGAGGACAGGGAGCGGCTGACACGCATCGGCGTCGAAGGGAAAAAACTTTTCGTAATGGGCGACGGCAAGATCGACGCGCTGCTCGGCCTGCTGGAGCATTACGGCATCATCGAGCTGGTCCGCTCTGGCGCGGTGGCCGTGACCCGCGGCCCGAAAGCCCTGAGCGAGAAGGTGCTCGGCTCCGAGATCACCGGCCGCTGAACGGGCTGAGCGGCATTGCCTACGGCAAAGCGCCGCCCCACGATTCGTTTCGTGGAGCGGCGCTTTTTATTTCGATTCACCGCAACATCGTATGTTCCCATTGCGCCGCCTTGGGAATGCTACGAATGGAACGGGAACATATCACCAGCACGGCACTTGCCACAAGAACCGCGAGGAACACCAGCACCGCGCCATGGAATCCAAAAACCGGGAGCAAGGTGCCAGCCACAGCACTACAGAACATCGAAAGCACCTGGGCCGGAACCGTCAATGTAACAGTAATACGCCCCTGCATGCTCGTAGGCGACTTGGCGAAGATGAAACCGAGGAGCATCGCGTTGATCAACGGGAACGGCAGGCCAACAAACGAATTGGCAACCAGCATGATCCAGTAGCTGTCGGTCAACGTCATCGGCAATACGCATAAGCAGATGAACAGGTAGGCGAGGCACACGGTTGGTCCAACCGGAACCTTATCGCTGAGTTTGCCGGCCAGCAACGATCCCACAAGCATCATCAGCGATATGCCGCCACTGATGAATCCGATGGAGGTCGCATTGGTCCCGCACGACACCAAATGCAGCTGGATGGCATATTGGATGCCATTGACGCCGAAATTGACCAATGCCGCCACGATGAGCACGATCGCCAGCGTTTTCCTGTGCAACGACCATGACCAGCCTTCCAGGAAATCGCGGAAGAAACCGCCTTTCACTGCATCGCCATCCGTTTCCCCGATACGCCCGCCATCCGAACCATGTTCGCGGATGCCGGTGGCGGCGACGCCGGCCACGGCATACATGCATGCCGACGCAAGGAACGGCAGCCATGGAGCAATGCTGTACAGAAAACCTCCGATGGGGCTTCCCGCCATGGCGATGGTTGCGTCACGCCCCTCGTTGAGGCTCCGCGCCTTGGGATAATAGCGGATATCGATGATCGAGCGAAGCATCGCATCCGTAGCGCTCCCAAGAAATCCGTTGATGCCGGATGCGAGCACCGCGATCAGCAGCAACACGGGGAACGACAACGCGTCGCACAGCAGCAGCACCGCAATCGCGCCCCAAGCCAGAACGCCGACGACGGCGTTCGCCACGATAAGCCGTTTGCGGTCATGCCTGTCGACGAAGGTACCTCCGAATACGCTCGCAACCTGTTGCGCGATCATCGACGACGTTCCGAGCCAACCGGCGGCGATGGTGGAACCGGACACCGCATATCCGAGCAAACTGA
>URAG01000025.1 GCA_900545755.1 uncultured Cloacibacillus sp.
GTTCCAGTGGACGCGGCTACCTGAAAGTATCAACCTCGTGGACATTTCGAGATCCTCAGTAAGACTCTGGAGATTCCAGCCGATTCTCTCAAGCGTCGCCATGCGTATGACGAGCCCCGTGCCGCCAAGCGTGCAGGAAAGCCCCCAAAGGCCGCGCGCAAGCTGCCAGAAACGGTTCGTAAACCAGTAGGCCATAGCGTACGAGCGTGTGAGCCAGTTGTCGTCCGGATTCTTCACGTCGAGGACGCCCTGTATAGCCTCGGCGTCTGGGTGCAGCTCCATGTAATTGTTCATCGCCATGAGGAAGTTCCGCTCTGCGAGGTTGTCGGCATCGAACATCGTCAGCGCGTCGTAACTGTCGAGCGGTATCTGCGTCAGCGCCCAGCGGACGTTCCACGTCTTGCCGTTGTGTTCGTCGTCGAAGCGCTCAAGGGCGACGGCCCCCTTAGAGCGCGCGAGCGCCGCAGTGCCGTCGGTGCAGTTGTCGCACGAAACGTACACTTTGTAGCAGTTTTTAGGATAGTTCTGTCCCGCCAGGCTGTCGAGCAGAGGCGAAAGGACGGCCTCCTCGTTGTGCGCTGGGACAAGCACTGCGAAACGGCGGTAACGCTTCGCCTGCGGCATTTTTTTCTGATTCCAGAAGCCTCGCAGACTGACGATAATCTGATAAAAACCGTCGCACATCAGTGCTCCGAGCAAAGTGTAGAGCACGAACTGGATTATCCACCAGCCCCACCATATACACCAGTAAAAGAGTTCTATTTTGTCCATAAAGGCCCTCCGTCGCCGGTACGGCGTTATTCACCAATCTATCATACAACGCACCGCGAACGCAGGCAACAGCGTAGCCGGCGCTATTCTTCTCCGGATTGAAAGCGCAGGCCGTATTCGAGAATTTTATCGTTCAGTTCAAGCTCACGCGCACACTCGGAGCTCATCTCTACGAACGGAACATAATCGAGTGCGTGCCCATCCGCCAAATCAACCGCGGCGCGGTTTGCCGGCTCGACGAGCGTCCCGCCGCTGACATAGCCGCCGCTTCTGAAAATCACCGGCGCGGAGGCCGGCGCAGGCGCGAAGATATTGCGCCCGAGTCCGGACGAAAATTCAACGCCGAGCAGAGAAGCCGCAGACGCCGGAATATCTATCTGCCCAAGCGCGCGCCCCGGGACGTACGGCAGCTTCGCGCCGCCTGGAACGTGTATCATCAGCGGCACGGTATTCACGGAGCGCCAGCTTCGCTCGCCGTCGACGGTTTTTCCGAGAAGCTTAAAAAGCGACGCTGCATCCCACTTAGGTATCGCGGCGTGGTCGCCGTAGACGATTATCACGCTCTCGTCGTAGAGGCCGCCGCGTTTGAGGCCGTCAATGAATTTTCCGAACTCTCGGTCGAAATAATGAATAGCGGCAAGATAGCTGCGCAGCACCGCGCCTTCCGCCTCGACCCCCTGCTCGAAGGCCGCGGCCTTGAGCAGTTCTGGAAAGCCGAAGGGATAATGACTCGACAGAGTAACAAGGAAGGCGTAAAAGGGACGCTCCTGCGCTTCGAGCATAGAGAGCGACTGGCGGAAGAAGCTGCCGTCGCTGAGGCCGAGTCCGAACGCTTCGTCTACTTCGAAATCCTTTTTGCTGACGAACTTTTCAAATCCGAGCGCGGGATACATATGCGCGCGGTTCCAGAAGCCCGCGCGGTCGCCGTGCATTGCAAGCGCCGCATAGCCGTGGGCGCGCAGCAGCCGCGGCAGAGCGTTGTAGCTCCTGTCCGCGAAGCGGACGTATGCGACTCCGGAGCGCGCTGGATATAGCCCCGCGTTTGCGAGAAATTCAGCGTCGGCGCTGTTGCCGAGCCCCGTCTGCACGTAGAGATCTCCCGCGAACGACGCCTCGCGCGCAAAGCGGTTGAGGTTCGGCGTCACCTCAAGGCCGTTCACACGCAGTCCGACGGCGAAACTCTGTAGCGACTCGGCCTGTATCATTATAAGGTTCTTCCCACGCGCAATGCCGAAAGCCGCTTGATAGGGCTGCGCGAGCTTCGCGTGGAAGGCCGCGAATTCTTCTTCGGCGGCGGCAATTGCATCCTCGCTCAGCTTCTCGCGTCCAAAGCTCTCGCGCAGCACGTTGCGCGCATCTGCCAAGTGATAGGCCATCGCGCCGACGTTGCAACAGACCGCGGGGCGGTCCCACATCGCGGCGAGCGCATTCGGCATACGCCGGTCGTAGCCGTAAATCATGACGGCGAACAGGCCTAGCGACACGGCGAGCACGGCGCACGAAGCGGCGGCGCGTCTTAGATTGAGCGAGCCAAATACGTCCGCGGCGCGGATTCTCGCAGCAAGCAGGTAATATACGAAGAAGAGCGGAATATCGGCAAAGTAAAGCGCGTCGAGCGGCGAGAGCAGCGCGAGCACAGAATCCGAAACGTCGTCAACCTGTCCAGAAAGGCCGAGGTTGTGCAGCGTGAAGAGGTCGGAGTAAAAGCGCATATGCAGTAGGTCGGTGACTATAAGCGCGGAAAAGGCCGCATCAAGCACAAGCGCGCAAGCGAAGCGCATGCGGCGCGGAAGCAACGAAAGCGCGGATGCGAAAGCGGCGCAGAGCGAAGCCGAAAGCGCATAGGCGAGCGGCGCGCGCGGCAAGCGGCCCCAAACCTCGCATTCGAGGCCGAAAAATTTCATAAAAACGGCGAGCGCCCATAGAACAAAAAAAATCAGTTCGCAGCGGTCGTTTTGCGCGGCACGGTAGCCGGAAATGGAATTCTCCAAGTAGTTCACTGCCGCAACCTACCGTATATGCCGTTGAGCTCGCGCAGCTGCTCAGCCTCGCCGCGCAGCCTCGCGGCATCCTCGACGGTCAGCCGCCAGCCCCAGTTGCCCTTCGGCACCGAAGGGCGGTTCATGCGGCATTCCGTGCCCAGACCGAGAATATCCTGTGCGGGAATCACGGCGAGCTCCGCAGTAGAGGAAAGAGCCATTCGCATCATTATCTCCGCAACGTTTCCGGCGTCCACCTCGCGGCCAGTATAAAGCGAAAAATTTTCGCGCTCCTGCGCCGTCGAGCTGCCGCTCCACCACCCTGCGGCCGTGTCGTTGTCGTGCGTGCCGGTGTAAATTACGCTGCGCGGCGCGACGTTATGCGGCGCATATGGATTTTCTGCGACGCTTCCGCCAAAGGCGAACATAAGCACCTTCATACCCGGCAGGCCGAAGCGCGCCATCAGCTCGCGCACGTCGTCTGTGATTATGCCAAGATCCTCGGCTACGACAGGCAGTTCGCGGCCGCCGCAGTCCTCGCGGCGGAACGTTTCGAGCATCTCGCCGCCGAGCGCAGAACGCCAGCGCCCATCCTTCGCCGTCTCGCACTCCGCTGGAATCTCCCAGAAGGCCGAGAGCCCGCGGAAATGATCTATGCGTACCGTCGCGCAATATTTCAGCAGATGGCGCAGACGTAAGCGCCACCAGGCGAAGCCGTCGCGCCGCATCTCCTCCCATTTATAGAGCGGGTTTCCCCAGCGCTGCCCCGTCTCGCTGAAATAATCCGGCGGCACGCCAGCGACGCAGCGCGGCCTGCCGTCGGCTTCGAGGTCGAACAGACCGCGCGCGGCCCATACGTCTGCGCCGTCCCACGCGACGTATATCGGCGCGTCGCCCATCAGTTCGACGCCGAGTCCGGCGCAGAAGGCCGAAAGCGCGCTGAGCTGGCGGAAAAATATGAACTGAGTGAAGGCTATAAAAGAAAGATCGTCGCCGTTCGCCGCCTCAAAGCGGGCGAGCGCCGCCCCGTCGTGCGCCGCGAACTCTGCGGGCCACTCGGCCCAACAACGTCCGCCGTTCTTCTTTTTCAACAACGAATAGAGTGCGTAGTCGCGGAGCCAGTATTTCTCATCAGCTTGGAATTTTTCAAAGTCTTCCGACATCTGAGGATAGGAGCCGCCGCGAAAACGCTTCCAGGCAAGGCTGACGAGCCTCGTGCGAATCTCCGATGCAGCTGAGAAATCAGCGGCGCGTTCCGAAGAAACGGCGGCGCGCTCAATTTCGCCGCGCGTCAGAAGGCCGTCTTCAACCAGAAGTTCCGGGCTGATGAGAGCAGCGTTGCCGGCAAAGGCGGAAGGGCTGCTGTACGGCGAATTGCCGAATACTGAAAGCACCGGCGTAAGCGGAAGTATCTGCCACAAGGAGAAGCCCGCCTCTTTGAGAAACTTCGCAAAATCCCTCGCGCTCGTTCCGAAATCACCCGCGCCGTAGGGGCCGGGCAGTGAGGTGACGTGCAGCAAAACGCCGCTTCTTCTATCGCTGGACACAACGCAACGCCTCCGGGCACAAATATACAAAAGCCGCTATATTATACGGCAAAAGCGCGGACGATGCGCCGGAGCCGTGAAAATTCAAGGGAAAAATAAAAGGCCCGGAGACACCGGGCCCTTACGTTTCGTTCTATTCTGCCTCTGGCTTCAGCAAGACGCAGCCGAGCGGCGGGATAGTCAACTCGGCAGAGTAAGGCCGCCCGTGAAACTCCTCTTCATCCGCCTCGACCCGCCCCATGTTGCCTACGCCTGAGCCGCCGTAGATCTCCGCGTCGCTGTTCAGCACCTCGCGCCACGCGCCGCCGGCCGGCAGGCCGACTCGGTAGCCCATGCGCACGACTGGAGTGAAGTTCGCGACAAGCACGAGGACGCGCCCTTCGCCGTCGCGCCTTATGAACGAGACGACGCTTGAATCCCTGTCGGAACAGTCTATCCACTCGAACCCCTTGGACGACGTGTCAAGTTTCCAAAGTTCGGGGCTTTTGCGGTAGAAGCGGCATATATCTGCGAACCAGCGAGCGATGCCGGCGTGGCGCGGGTCGTTCAGCTCGTGCCAGTCGAGGCTCCGGTCGTGGTTCCATTCGCGGCTCTGCCCAAACTCGCCGCCCATGAAGATGAGTTTCTTGCCAGGATGGCAGAACATCCAGCCGAAGGCGAGACGCAGGTTCGCCGCCTTCTGCCAAGCGTCGCCAGGCATTTTTTCAAGCAGCGAGCATTTCCCGTAGACCACCTCGTCGTGCGAGAAAGGCAGCACGAAGTTCTCGGCATAGGCGTACCACATGCCGAAGGTCAGCTTGTCGTGGCAGTACTTGCGGAATATAGGGTCCTTCGACATATAAGAGAGGAAGTCGTTCATCCAGCCCATGTTCCATTTATAGCCGAAACCCAAGCCGCCGAGCCACGCTGGCTTCGTCACCATCGGCCACGAGGTCGACTCCTCCGCCGTCGTCATTATGCCTGGATGCTCGCCATAGAGCGAGATATTGAGCTCCTTGAGGAAGTCTATCGCTTCGCAGTTCTCCTTGCCGCCGTACTTGTTCGGCACCCATTCGCCGTCTCGGCGCGAATAGTCGAGGTAGAGCATCGAAGCGACGGCGTCGACGCGCAGCCCGTCTGCGTGGTAGCGGTCAAGCCAGAAGTTCGCCGACGAGACGAGGAAGCTTCGCACTTCGTTGCGTCCGTAGTTGAATATCGCGCTCTTCCAGTCTGGGTGGAAGCCCTGCCTCGGGTCGTTGTGCTCATAGAGCGCAGTGCCGTCGAAGCGAGCGAGGCCGTGCGCGTCCATCGGGAAGTGCGACGGCACCCAGTCGAGTATCACGCCTATGCCTGCGCGGTGCAGAGCGTCGACGAGCGCCATGAAATCCTCCGGCGAGCCATAGCGCGAAGTCGGCGCGTAATAGCCCGTCGTCTGATATCCCCACGAACCGTAAAATGGATGCTCCATAACTGGCATGAATTCCACATGTGTGAAGCCCTCGTCCTTCAGGTACTGCGGCAGCTCCGCGGCGAGCCCGCGCCAGCCGAGCATTGTGTTTCCATCGCCGCGCCGCCATGAGCCGGCGTGCAGCTCGTATATCGCCTGCGGCGCGTCGGTCACGTTCTTCGCCGCGCGCCCGGCCATCCACTCCGCGTCTCCCCATTCATAGGAGGGAGCGCCGCAGACCACCGCGGCGGTCGCGGGCGGCGTCTCGCAGAAGAACGCGAGCGGGTCGCACTTTTCCAGCACGGCTCCGCTCTCCGTAGTTATCGCGTATTTATAGATTTCCCCAGCCCCTACGCCGGGGACGAAGCCCTCCCAAATTCCGGAGGAATCCCAGCGCGGTGCGAGCCTGTGGCTCTCTTTGTTCCACGAGTTAAAATTCCCAATGACCGACACGCCCTTAGCGCACGGAGCCCATACGGCGAAGAGCGTGCCGAGCTCGCCTTCGTGTTCAATTATGTGCGCGCCGAGGAAGTTATAAATGCGGCGGTGCGTCCCTTCGCGGAAAAGATAAATATCGTTGTCAGTGGCCAACGTCGGCCCGTATATCATCTCTTTCATGACATCGCCTCCGTCTCTGTTTATGTTATTATAGCGTGAGTTTGCATATAGGAGGCAGAAAGATGAACGACATCTTTTTTTACAATAAAATTACTCCCGAGACAATCTCAGAAATAGAAAGCAAAATAGGCGCGCACAACGTCAGTGCGGAGCCGGAAAAGCTCGAAAGCTACTCGCACGACGAGGTGCCGGCGAACGCATACGAGCGCGAGTATCGCGCCGCGCTGCTCGTCTTCCCCGAAAGCACGGGGCACGTCTCTGAAATTATGAAAATCGCGTCGCGCGAGCGCATCCCCGTCACGCCGCGCGGCGCGGGCACGGGCCTATCGGGAGGCGCGCTGCCGGTTCACGGCGGGATCGTCATGAGCTTTGAGAAGATGAACAGAATCCTTGAAATAGACGAGGCGAACCTGACGGTCACGACGGAGCCAGGCGTAGTCACCGCGGAGATAAGCCGCGCCGCGGCCGCGCGCGGTCTACTCTACGCTGGCGACCCGTGCAGCGGCGACGCGTCGTTCATCGGCGGCAACATTGCGGAGAACGCTGGAGGCAACAAGGTCATCAAATACGGCGCGACTGGCGCGCAGGTGTTGGCGCTTGAATGCGTACTGGCCGACGGCTCAGTCACGTGGTTCGGCGGCAAACGGCGCAAGGATGTAACGGGGCTCGACTTCGTCCATCTGCTCTGCGGTTCTGAAGGCACGCTCGCCGTCGTCACAAAGGCGGTTTTGAAGCTCATGCCTATGCCTCGCTACACAGTTGACCTGCTCGCGGCCTTCCCCGACGCAAAGACAGCAATCGACTTCGTGCCTAAGATAATAAAAGAGGGCGGACTTATCCCCGCCTCGGTCGAGTTCATAGACAAAAAGGCGCTGCAAATCGTAGCGCGCTACCTTAACACCGAGGTTCCGGCGAGCGACGCTGGAGCGGCGCTCATCATCCAGCTGGAGGACAACGACGGCGACATGATAGAACGTCAGTATGAAGAGATAGGCAAGCTCTCGGAGAAGCACGGAGCCTACGAAATCTACGTGGCGGACACACGCAGTACCAAAGAGCGCGTCTGGCAGGCGCGCAAGAACGTTCCAGAAGCTATAGCCTCAGTCTACAAACGCTACACGAAGGAAGACTTAGTCGTGCCGACCGCATGCGTTCCTGAACTGCTTGAACTGCTGAGCGGCACCGCCGAGGCCGACGGACTTGAAGCGATCGTTTACGGGCACGCAGGTGACGGCAACATGCACTGCACGATAATATCGCCAGACTGCGCCGACTGGCACGAGCGGCTGCACAAAGCGCAGGTAGAAATTTATGAGAAACTGCTGAAAATGGGCGGCACGCTCAGCGGCGAGCACGGAATAGGCTATAAACGCCGCGGCTACATGAAATACTTCCTTGACGAAGCGCAGCTGGAACTAATAAAACGGGTGAAGCTCGCCTTCGACCCGCAGAACATATTAAACCCGGGGAAAATCGTAGACTGGGGCGACAAGTAGGAATTTATGGCGCGCTGCGCGTCCGGATATGAAAGCTGTCAAAAACGGACTGCGCTGTTTTTTGTCAAAGCGGCGGCGGTTCTCGTCATCGCCGCCGCGCCTTACCTGATCTTTTGCGGCGTCCCGCTCTTCGGCCTGCCCGACGCCGGAGACGTGACGAGCGCCGAAATAACATATTTCCACACCGCAGAGACAAAAACATTCAGCAGCCCCGGCGATATAAAACTCGCGCGAAAAGCGGCGGGACATCTCCGCTGGCTGCCATTCGCCTCCCTGACTGAGGAAGACCCGAGATATACGCTCGTCTTCACAACGCGGTCAGGAGAGCGGATTTCTTTAACTGTGGGATTCTGCAACATCGAATATAAAGGCCGCACGATGCGCGGGCTTTACCGGCAGGGAGAGCTCTTCGTCAAGACTATCGACGGAATATTCCGCAGATGAAAGCGTGCGCCGCAGCCATAAAAATTTCAAGGCCGGAGCTTCACGCCCGGCCTTATCGTTCATTTTACTTTTCTTTTTCGATTTTCATTTTGCGCAGCTCGCGGCGGAGGATTTTTCCCGTCGGCGAGATCGGGTATTCCTTAACAAAACCTATTTTGCGCGGGACCTTGTAGTGCGCAAGATGGTCTTTACAGTATTCAGTCAGCTCCTTCGCGGTAACCTGCGCGCCCTCTTTGAGGATTATAAAGGCCTTGACAAGCTCTCCAGCGACTTTGTTCTTTTCTCCTACCGCGACGGCGGCGTGGACTGCTGGATGCTTGCAAAGCGCAGCTTCGACCTCCTGCGGATAGACGTTGAAGCCGCTGACGATTATGATATCGGTTGCGCGGTCGACTATTTTTATATACCCGTCTTCGTCTATGCGCACCACGTCGCCTGTGTTGAACCAACCGTCGGGCGTAAAGCGCTCGCGCGTGTTCTCCTCGTCACGAAAGTAGCCGCGGACGACAGCCGGCCCCTTGAGGTGAAGGACGCCTTCGTCATGCAGACCGATTTTGTTGCCTTCGCGGTCGCGTATCTCAATTTCATAGTTATAAAAGGCTGGGCCGACTGTACCGAGTTTCTTCGTCGCCTCGCTGCGGTTGACGGCCACGACGGGGCTGCATTCTGTTAGGCCGTAACCCTCGAGTATCCCGACGCCGAGGTGCTCGCGGCAGCGGGCATCCATCTGGACGTTGAGACGGTCGCCGCCAGTTATGACGAATTCGACGCCGCCGATGCGCTCGTCGCGTTTTTCGAGAGCGCCGAGCAGAAAGGCCATTATCGTCGGAACGGCTATGACGCGGTTGACGCCAGACGCTTTCATCGCGCTTATCGTGTTGTCGACTGGGACGAAGTTTGGAACGAGCGTCTGAGCCATGCCATAGGTGAGCGCGAGAAGCCCTGCGACCGTATAGCCGAAGGCGTGGAAGTTGGGAAGGACGTTGAGCACGACTCCATTATCCGATTCGAGGCCGGGGACGTGCGGCCCTATCGGTTCGAGGTCGCCGATAAAGTTTGCGTGCGTGCAGCCGACTGCCTTCGGCCGCCCGGAGGTGCCGGAGGTCGAGAAGATGACGGCGAGGTCGTCCGTTTCGGGGAGGCCTTCGCGGCCCGTCCATGCAGGGAGCGGCCCTTCGAGCGGTGCGGAGGCGATCGGTACGTCGTGCATAAAGCCAGCCTCACGCGCCTTCTTCGCGCCGTCTTCAGTTAGTATTACGGAGTGTACGTCGAGCATTTTTATGGTGTCGGATAAATTTACCGCTCCAGTGCGCGCGTTGAGCGGCGCGACGGCTCCGCCGAGACGCCAGCAGGCTAGCGAGAGCGCGAGGACTAGCGGCGAGTTCGGCAGAAGCAGCGCAAGGCGCTGCCCTTCCGAGAAGCCGGCTGCGCGCAGCTTTTGCGTGCAGTCGCCGACGAGGGAGGCGAAGCGCGCCCAGCTCCACCATTCGCCCTGCCACCAGAGGCATTTTTTCTCGTCTTTGCCGCGCCAAACGGCTTCGATAAGCTCTTCGAGGCGCTTGAAATTATTAAAGTCGGTCATGATAATCAGGCCACCTATCGCTGTTGATAGGACAATTATGCCATATTATTTTAGCGTTGTATATTGCGTGACAACGCCGTTTAGCAGCACCGCGCCCCTTCTAGTTGCGGCGCATCGTGAAGCGGCGCTGGAAGATCCCTTTGTCCTCTTCGCAGTAGATTACGGCAGAGGTTTTATTGAGCGGCATGTGCGTGCGCGGGTCTATCGTGAGCGTCATGTGCGCGAGCGTGAGGTCCCGCGTTGCGAGCAGCGTGTGACGTATCGCTTCGCCGCGAAAGCCGGGAGTGCTCTGGAAGGCCGCGGCTATCCACATCACTGCGTCGTATGCAAGTATCGCAGCGGTCACGTCGCCAGGCTTGCAGTCCTCGTTGTAAAGGCTCCGGTACTCGCGCAGCACTGAGCTTATCTGTGGGTCGAGCGCCGTAACCTCGTTCAGCCACCAGCTGCCAGAGAGAGCACGGCCCGCCTGCTGCGGCAGCCTGTCAGTGTAGCCGTCCCCAAGTACGTCGGCGCTGAAGCCCGCGGCAGCGCGCTGCGTCAGTATCTCTCCTGCATACGCGCCGGCACCGGGCAGCAGCAACAAATCGGCGCCGCTTTCGGCGAACGCGCGCATCGCAGAGTAGTGTCCGCCGCCGCGTCCGTATGGGAGTTCGGCGACTACTTCCGCGCCGAAGCCGGCGGCCCATTTGCGCGCGGATTTATATATTGCGGACGCAACCGCGTCGTCCGGCGCGTAATAAAACGCTATCTTTTTCTTGTGGAGCGCCTGCGTAGCAAAGTACGACAGCGTCTTTCCGTACGTCGCGGCGTCGCTGACGAGCGAGAATGAATAAAGGTACGGCAACGACGACTCGTCGAGCAGCGGCCCATCTAGCGGCTCTGGCGATGCGACGACGAGCGGCGCTTCAAGCTTGTCGGCAAGCGGAGCAAGGGTCTCGGCAGGCTCTGCGCGTCCCAGCACCATGACAAGCATATTCTTGTCGCTCATGACGTTTGCGACAGCCTGCTCCGCCGCTTTCGGGTCGGACGGCAGGTCGAAGCCTATCACCTTGAGTTTATATTCGCCGCGTGCTAGGCCGCGGCTGTTTACGCGCTCGACGGCGAGCTGCGCCGCCTTGAGCTGCACGTGCGAGAGACGCGCGTCCGGGCCTGACATCGGCGCGAAGAAAGCAATGCGCAGCTCGTCGCCAGCCGGCGTCCTTTGGTTGCCTATCTGGAAAAAGAGAGTCGCTAGCACAGCGAGCGAGACGATGAGTATTATTCCGTTGTATAGAGATTTCTTGCGGATACGCATCGTACGCGGCCTGTTCGCCACGCCGCCGGATATTTTTTTAAGATTGCCTGGAACGGCGACGACCGCGCTCTCTTCGTCTGCTGTCTCCGAGCCGCCGTACTCCATCTCCATCAGCCAGTCGATCAGATCCATGACTTCGTCAGCCTGTCCCTTTGTAAAACCAAGCTGTGAGACCAGCGACGAGGCGTAGTCGGCGTCCTCTTTCATATACTCGCGCCGCGTCGGCCGCCAGCCGTACTTCAGCAGAAAGCGCAGCGCGAAGGTAAGGTGGAAAGTTTCCTCGGGGCGCAGCGAAGAGCGATCTTCAAGGAACTGCGCAAGGCGGTCCGGGTCTTCAAGTATCTTTATTCCGTAGCTGTCTATGATTTCGACTAAAATGTCGCGAACGTCGTCCGGCATTGCTTCACTCCTCAATTCTCCCGCCTAGTATAACTCAAAGCGCGCTGTATTTGAATTTCGCAAATTGTAATTTTCCGCAGCCCATGCTAAGGTAACGTAAAGGAGGCGCGTTCAATGAAGATACCAGAAAAATTTCGCACGCCTGCGCTATGCGCTGCGGCGCTGATTCTTTCCGCCGCAGCCGTCGCAGGATGGCGCGTAGACGAGCTTACGCTGACCGACGATAAAGCCGGCCGGGTCGTCTTTTCGCTTCCAGCGCCGAACGGCTACCGTTTCACGACGGGGTACACTCACTCCGTAGAGCTGACGCCTGTTGAGGACGAATACGCCGTCGCGGGCGGCGAGCTGTGGAACTGGCAGGAGCGCGTCAAATCCTCGAACGCCGGAATGCCGAGCATCGCGCCGGAGCACGGCCGGTATATCAACTCGCACGAATGGCTGATCTTTCAGGGAGGCAGGAGGCCCTCGGAGCGCTTCTATTTACGGGTCGGCAATGAACAATTCGGACGCAACTGGATAGATCTGCCGCCATACGGAAGCGCTGAAATCTATAAAATAATTCCCGGCGCACGTCTCGCCATCGCGGTGGAGAAAAAGCTGCTCGTGCTGACTTCAACATCAGGTCTCGACATTCTCGAAAAGCGCTAAAAAATACCAGATTCTATAAAAACGCAGAGCGCAGCGCAAAGCATGAGCGCCGCGTAAAGCATCGGAACACGCCTGAAAGCGAGCCATCCAGCGCTGCGCGGTGCGAGCGAGGCGACGCGGCCGACGACGAACACCTTCGTCCAGAAAAATATAAAATCCAACAGGAAGACGGGAAAACCTCCAATTTCGACAAATTGCGAGAGATTCCACGGGAGCAACAGCGCCGTTACAAGCGCGGCGCAGAGCGAGAAGTGCAGCGACGAGACAAGAGCGCTGCAGGAACGGCGCGGGGCGTCGGGCACGGCGCATAAAAGCAGAGCAAGCAGAAAAGCCATCCCGGCGCGCCCCCATATTCCTGCGGCGCTCCAGAGCGGCATAACTGCGTAGGTCCCGAGAGAGCCGAGCCCCCCCGGTACTCCGGCGCGCAGGACGAAAAGCGCGAGCAGGGCCCACACGAAGCAGAAAACTGTGGGAAAGGCGAGCGCATCAACAACCGCGCCCGAGGCGGGTGCGCCGCGCGGCAGATTGAGAACAGCTGAGAGGGCGAGCAGCGCCGTCGCAGCAAAACCGCCCCATTCACAGCCTATATAGGGCGGCAAAGAGCCTACTGGGAGAAAATAAAACGACACGAGCGCGCACACAGCTGCGGCCCGCGCGCGCTTCTGCGGTGCTCCGCAGAAGCGCGCTGAAATATCCGCTCCGTCCCCTTTTGCCGCTCTTACAGACAAAAGCGAGAAGCATAGTATAAACGCGGCGAAGGCCGCCGCGGAGATGAACGTCAGAAGAATTTCCAAAAATCTGCGCCCGTGCGAAATTTCAAAAAAAGGGCCGCCTTACGACGGCCCTTCCGTTGATTCGCGATTCCTTACTTAAGTATGCCCTTTTCCTTGAAGAACTTCTCCGCGCCGGGGTGCAGCGGGCAGGTAAGTCCATTGAGAGCGCCTTCGAGCGTGATTTCCTTACCTTTCGCATGGACTGCTGCGATATCCGAGAGGTTGCCGTACATGGCGGTCAGGAATTCATAGATCTGCTCCTCTGGGACGGAGTCGTTCGTGATAAGGATGGCCATGACCGCTGGGGTCTTCGTTTCTGTCGTTATGCCTTTGTAGGTATTAGCCGGGACCGTGCTGGGAACGAAGAACGGGTATTCCTTCTGAAGCGTCGCGAGCATTTCGTCGTCGAAGCTGAGCAGAGTGACGTCCTTCGTCGTCGTGAGGTCCATTATCGAGGCGGTCGGATAACCGGCGACGACGAATCCGGCGTCTATCTGGTTGTCCTTAAAACGGCTTGTGGTCGCAGCAAAGTCGAGGAAGTCGGCCTTCGCTAGGTCGTCGTAAGTCAGTCCAGCGACCTTGAAGATGGCCTGGACGTCGCCCTCGACGCCGGAGCCCGGAGCTCCGATGCCGACGCGCTTGCCCTTAAGGTCGGCGAGCGACTTTATTCCGGATTCCTTCGTGACGACGGCCTGAATGTGCTCTGGATAGAGCGCGGCGACGGCGCGGATGTTCTTCGCCGGCTTGCCCTCGAACATCAGCTCGCCGTTGTATGCCCAGTATGTGATGTCGTTCTGGACGAAAGCTATTTCTATGCCTTCGGTTGCAACGAGGTTCAGGTTTGCAACGGAGGCGTTGCCGGTCTCGGCAGTGCACTGAATTTTTCCGCCCTTCGTTATCGCTGAAGCGATAGCGCCGCCGACTACGTAGTAAGTCCCCGAAGTTCCGCCCGTGGCGATCGACATGTAAGTCGGGGCCGCGGCCGCTACTGTGGTGACGGCGAGAGCCGCCAGCAGGGCTATGAACGTTACGATAATACCTTTCTTCATCTTCAATTCCTCCCTATAAATGTTTTGCAATGCGGACTTCCGCGCGGGAAGTCCGCTTATCGCCTTTTTCAGCGGACTACTTGTGCGCGAGCCGTTTCGCCTTCGCCGTCTGAAGCGCGTAGATGGCTGCGAGCACGGCGAGGCCGAATATATCGGACATCGTGCCCGGAACCAGCAGGCAGATGGCCCCGACGAAGGCCACGATGCGCATATACCACACTAGGTGAGCCTTGAAGTGGCCTATAGTGAACATCGCCAGCAGAAATACGCCTATCAGCGCCGTGCATATCGCCTGGGCCATGTGCAGCGCCTCAACATCTATAAACAGAAGCATCGGGTTATAAACGTAGATGTACGGGACGAGGAATCCAGCCAGCGCCAGCTTGAACGCCGTGACGCCGGTCTTCATCGGGTCGGAGCCTGCTATGCCAGCCCCGGCATAGGCGGCGAGCGCGACCGGCGGCGTCAGGTCTGCCGCGATGCCGAAATAGAAGACGAACATATAAGCCGCCATCGGCGGGACGCCGAGCAGGAACAGCGCCGGAGCAGCCATCGTGCTAGTGACGATGAAGTTCGCCGTCGTCGGAAGCCCCATTCCGAGGATGAGGCTCGCTATCATCGTGAAGAAGAGCGTGAATATTTTTGTCAGCGCAGAGGCGGCAGCTTCAGCGGTGACCGCCGCGCCAGGAGCGAGCGAGAATATCGACGAAGCGAGAGCCGCGAGCGAGCTCTCCGGCGACACCTGCGCCAACGCGACGATCGCTCCCGCTATCTTAAGCGCCAGCCCCGTGAGCGTCCCCATACCGACGACCATGCCGACAGTAGCGCAGGCGCAGGCTACGCCTATCGCGCTGCGCGCGCCGCTCTGAAAAGCGTCGTAAAGTCTCGCAGGCGTCAGGCGCGTCTCTTTATTGAGCCACGACAGTACGAAGCTGACCAATATACCGTTGAAGGCCGCCTTCAGCGGCGTGTAGCCGGCAAGCAGGAAGTAGATTATAGCGATTAGCGGGATAAGAAGGAAACCCTTGCTTCTGAGCAGCGGCATAAGCGGCGGCAGCTGCTTCCACGGGATTCCCTTGAGGCCGAGGCGGCAGGCCTCGAAATGTACCTGCACCATGACGGCGAAGTAATAGAGCAGCGCAGGGACTATAGCGGCTATCGCGACCTCGATGTACGGGACGCCGAGGATCTGGGCCATTATGAAAGCCGCAGCTCCCATAACTGGAGGCATTATCTGTCCTCCGGTGGAGGCGACAGCTTCTACAGCCCCAGCGAAATGCGGCTCGTAGCCGACGCTCTTCATAAGCGGAATAGTAAACATGCCCGTCGTACAGACGTTGGCGACCGACGAGCCTGAGACAGTGCCCATAAGGCCGGAGCTGACGACGGCGACCTTTGCAGGGCCGCCAGTCGACCATCCTGCCAGCGCAAGCGACAGGTCGATAATGAATTTTCCCAACCCGGTCTTTTCAAGGACGGAGCCGAAAAGTATGAACATGAACACGAATGTTGAGGATACTTCAAGCGGCGTGCCGAAGATACCCTCCGTTCCAAGGTACATATGGTTGACTATGCGCGCTACGTTGAAGCCGCGGTGAGCGAGCATGTCGGGCATTGAACGCCCGAAGTAGCAGTAAAGCAGCGCGATGACGGCGAGACACGGAAGGACTGGATTGGATATTCGCCGCGTAGCCTCAAGCAACGTTGCGATGAGCAAGAATCCCATTATCAGGTCCGTCCGTGTCGGCAGTCCCGCCCTCGTGACGAGTTCGTTGAAGAAGACGACTAAATACATCGCGCTCGCGACGCCTATCGCGCCGAGTATGAAATCATAGAACGGTATGCCGCTAGTTTTGGATTGTTTAGACGATGCAGGGTAAAGCAAGAAGACGAGTGCCAGCGTGAAGGCGAGATGGACGGCCCCCTGCTTCTGCGCGAGCAGAAGCCCGAACCCAGAAGTGTAGAAGTGGAAGCAGGACATTGCCACAGCGATGATGGCGACGAGCTTTCCCTGCCAACCCGACAGAATCCTGAATCGTGACTCTGTGTCGTACTTGCGCATCAGCTCGTCAAGATTGAGTTTGGCCTGTTCGTCGGCCTCCTGAATCTGTCCCGCGTTTTTCATTTCAGCATCACTCAAAACTATTCCTCCTTTTGCAGAGCTTTTGTGGAGCGTTACTGATTCACCCTATGTCTTACCTCCTTTTTATTTAGCGTGCTAAGCAAAAACTCCAGAGCATTTTTTATAAACATAAATAAACTTTATCGCTTTAGCCTATTCACTATTATCAGTAAATTTACGTACAATGCTCTGAATCTATAGTAAGATTATATACTTGATTCAAATGATTGTCAGCATAAATTTTTATAATAAACGACAGTCATCAGTTTGATTTTATATCCGTAACCGTGTTTATCCTTCGCATGTATAAAGCAAAAAGCGCAGCGCGCCGGCCGGCGCTCCAACCTTGTGCGCGCATAAGGCGTGTATAGGATTGATAAAGAGACCGGCTGTGCGCAAGACATGAAAAAAACGGCGGATATCTCCGCCGTTCCCTAAAATTTTCTCCAAACGTTGCGAGCTTAGCGCCGCGCCCTGTTCGTCAGTCTTTTTCAGCCGCCTCACGACAGATAGCTATAGACCTCGATGTCCCGAGACGTTCCGCACCGGCTTCTATCATTGCGCGCGCTGTCTCTGCGTCGCGTATGCCGCCGGAAGCCTTGACCTTCACAGCCGCGCTTACTGCATTTTTCATGAGGCGCACGTCCTCGACGGATGCGCCGCCTGTGGAGAAGCCTGTCGATGTTTTGACAAATTTTGCGCCTGCGGCCTCGGCGGCGCGACAGGCGGCGATTTTCTCTTCATCGTCCAGAAGGCACGTCTCTATAATGACCTTCACGACCGCGCCGGGAACAGCATCGACCACGGCGCGTATGTCGTCCTCGGCGGCTTTGATATTCCCGTCCTTGAGGAATCCGACGTTTATCACCATATCTATCTCCGACGCGCCGGCCGCGGCGGCCTTGCGGGCCTCGAAAGCCTTCGCCTCCGTGCTCATCGCGCCGAGCGGGAAACCAACGACGCAACATACAGAGACACCGCTGTCTTTCAGCAGCGACGCCGCAAGCGCGGCGCGCGACGAATTTACGCAGACGGATGCGAAGCCGTACTCGCGCGCCTCAGCGCACAGCTTTTCAATATCCTTCGCAGTCGCCGCTGGGTTGAGGTTCGTGTGGTCGATATACTGTGCAAGGTTCATTATTTTACAGCCGCCTTTCCTCCGAGCTCGGCTACCCGGCGCTTCAGCACATCGTCGAAAATCGAGAGCGCCTCGATGGAACTCGTTTTCGGGTGCCTATGTGTGAGCTTATAGTATACGATGTCGGGCGGAGTTTCGTGAAGACGGCTGAACGCTACGCGCGGCTGTTCCTGCACGAACTGCTGGCGCGCAGATTCAGGTATCAAGCACCACTGCCCAGGAAGACGCATCAGCGTCGTCGCGAGCCGTACAGAATCGACCTTAACCTTGAGCGTCTTCATCGGGTCCCATACATGGTCATGCCAGAGGCGGAAGCCGCCGCTCCACTCGATGTAGAACTCCATGCCCTGCTCAAGGTCTGACGGCTTGACGTACTCAGCCTGCTCCTCACCTGCCGCCGGTATACGGGCAACGATGAAATTCTCTTTATAAAGCGGCTCAGTCTGCACGCTGCGCGCATTCTCCTCGTGGATAACTATCGCGGCGTCGAGAGCTCGGTTCTCGACCGCCTGATATAGCATGTCTGACGGGTCAGTTACGATACGCAGATAGACCGGCGGCTCATGTTCGAGCAACGCGCCGTAGACGGGCGGCAGGAGGCGGCAGTTGACGCTTTCACAGCCGCCGATAGAGAGCGAGTAAGCGGAGCCCGGCGTGCGTGCGTTCGCTATCTCACGGCTGACCTCCTGCCATTTTAGCGCAAGCGGCAGAAAGCTCTCCCCCGCCGGCGTAAGTTTTATGGATTTCATCCCCTTCTGCCTGTCGACCAAAATCATGCCCATGTCGTTTTCGAGCTCGTTGAGATTGTAGCTTATGGTCGACTGCGTGACGTTCAGCAGCTCCGCCGCTTTCCCAAGCGTCCGCGACATAGCGACGGCGAGAAAGGTCTCTATCCCTTTTTCATGCAACAACGGTCACATCCTTCGTTCAAGTCGTCCACCGCGCTCGTGATATGTGACGCGGCGCGTAACAAAGAGCGGGTGCCGTGCGACAACGGCGCAGCTCTGCGCCGCTGACGAGGCGGCACCCGCTCTCAGCGTCTGAATGCTGATTAAGTCAAATAACGGTTCTTTACTTGCTGAGAAGCGTCAGCATAGCCCCAGCCGCGACCGCCGTGCCGATAACTCCGGCGACGTTCGGTCCCATGGCGTGCATAAGTACATAGGAGCCAGGGAACTCTTTCTGTATTACCTTCTGGCAGACTCGCGCAGCCATTGGGACGGCAGAGACGCCCGCAGCGCCTATAACCGGATTGATCTTGCCGCCAGAGAGGACTTTCATGACCTGGCCGAAGATTACGCCGCCCGCCGTGCTGAATATAAACGCTACGAGGCCGAGGAGGATTATTTTAATCGTCGCCATCGTAAGGAACGTCTCCGCGTTCATCGTGCCTCCAACGGAAATACCGAGGAATATCGTAGTCGCGTTGAGTACTTCGTTCTGCGCGGCCTGAGAGAGACGGTCGGTGCATCCGCACTCGCGGAGCAGGTTGCCGAACATCAGCATACCGATAAGCGGAACTGCCGCAGGAAGTACGAGGCCGCATGCTATCGTCGATATAATCGGGAAGAGGATTTTTTCAGTACGCGAGACGGGACGCAGCTGCTCCATCTTTATGCTGCGGTCTTTATGCGTCGTTAGGAGTCTGATGACCGGAGGCTGGATGAGCGGGACGAGCGACATATAGCTGTAAGCCGCGACAGCGACAGCTGGAAGGATGGCCGGCGCAAGCTTCGCGCAGAGATAGATCGCCGTCGGGCCGTCTGCGCCGCCGATGATGCCGATGCCTGCGGCTTCCTGAATCGTAAAGCCCATAAACATGGCTCCGATAACCGCAACAAAGACGCCGAGCTGAGCCGCAGCGCCGAGCAGGAACGTCACAGGGTTAGCGAGCAGCGGGCCGAAGTCGGTCAGAGCGCCGATGCCCATGAATATTATAATCGGGTAAATCTCGTGGCGAATACCGAACATAACATAATAAAGGAATCCGCCTTCGTCGATAATGCCGGAAAGCGGCAGGTTGACTAAGAGGCAGCCGAAAGCAATCGGCATGAGCAGAAGCGGCTCAAAGTCTTTCGCGATGGCGAGATACAGAAGAATAAAGGAAATGAGGAGCATCAGAAGGTTTCCGCCCGTAAGAGCGACGAGACCGGACTGATCGATAACTCCCTTCAAAGCGGTCATATAAAGTTCCATGATTATTTAGCCTCCGAAGATTTCTTTTCAAAAGATCCAACAAGTCTGTTCGTTCCGAGCATAACCATCATCAGTCCGATAATGACGAGAAAGACTATACTCATCGCGATAAAAGACATCACAAGCGCTCCGGACGTGCCGGAGAAATAAGCGCTTAGAGAAGCGACGCCTGGCATTGTCTCCGCCTCCTGTTAAAAATTTCCCCTCCGGGCCCGCCGCGGCCCGTTACCCCGCCGCGCTCCAGCGCGGCTGATAAGACGCGAAAAAGAAAATCATAAATCTCCGGTGAAAATCACACCCCCTCCGCTACAAATTTAAAACCGGGAGCGCGGCGTCGACCGCCGCGAAACACTCAGACACAAACATCAATACAATGGAACGTAGAAAAAAGCTCTGAAGGAACGCAGTTTGCGAAACGCGCAAAACGCTTAGACGCGGCGCGCAGCGAAGCCGCCGGAACAGCGGCGTACAAAGCCGGACAAATCAACCGCCTAAAATCGCGCATCTCGCCGCCTCCTCCAAAGAAACTAAAAACTCCATGCATTAAATACATCTTCCATCTATAATTAAACACCGTAATTTTACCTATAATATGCACAGCGCCGATTTATCAGGCGCCCATACAACGTGCATACAACCGGCATAAAATCCGCTCACAGCACGCGTTTAGCCTCATTACGCCTACCTGCACACGTGCAGAGAACGTCACGGGCAAACGACGCATTTTCTCAATGCAAAAACTCTTTACGGCATTATCATCCGTCTCCGACATTGCAGAAGAAAACGGCGAAAATATCGCCGCGGCGCGGATTCATCTATGGCGCCAACATCTCATGACAAATCAAGAATTATCTGCAAATATAGAATTTTAAGATAGCCCTACTTAATTATCACAAAATTCTATTTTTTATTGTGTTTGGATACTAATAATTTGGCTCCCAGCTGCAACGTCCACGACTTGCAAGCCGATCATATTACAGAAATTTTTAAGAGAATAACTGATGCAGGTGTTGTCAATAATATGATCCATGTTAGGGGGCTATGTTATATGGGTTGCAGCAAAAAGAAAGCATATTTTCCCATAGCGTAAGCTTGCTTATACAGGCTAGGTTTGGCATTACAGTCACCTTTCGTACCAGGCAGAAATGGGACGTGGGGCGGCAACTTGTGAACCGGCAGGAGCCTTACCAACGTTATGTTTTGGATTTTTCCGCGTACCTAAAATGATCCTTACACAGAACTATGTAAGCTAGTGCAACGTCAACAAGCGTTTTACCATTGGAGGGAGATGTAGTGTAAAAAAATGCTTGAGTCTCTGATAGATTTTCCTGATTACGCATCACTTGTGATAGACGTTATAAACGCCCTTGCCGCCTTGACAAAAGCTTGCGGCGGCTGTATAAAGTCAAAGGTTACGAATATCGCGCGACGATGGGGAGAGTAGAGGCCGCACACCGTGTCAGAGAAGAGATCCCGCTTATGCGGAGCTGAAAGATTTCTCACGGATAAGCCTTGAAGACCACCCCGGAGCGGGCGCCGAAGCCGCGGCTGCGGATAAGACGCCGGGGAGCGCCCCTCACAGCGCGCGCGAGGGCTTCGCACGCGAGGCCGAATTGGAGTGGAACCGCGGAAATTCAAGCCGCCTCTGAGCTTTCAGGGGCGGCTTTTCAATTATCAGGAGGAGGAATATCAATGGCACATTTCACAACGCCGGAAGGCAAGCACTATGAGGCTGAGCACGCGACGGTGCGCGAGCTGCTCGACCAGTGGCATCTTAAAAAGGCGATAGGAATGACGGTCGGCGGTGAAGTCGTCGACTGCGATAGAGTTTTCACAGAGGATACAGAGTTTACGCCGCTCTTCCCGGACAGCGAGCAGGGGCTAGAGCTGCTGCGCCACTCGACGGCGCATCTTCTCGCCCACGCCGTGCTGCGTCTCTGGCCCGAGGCTAAGTTTGGCATCGGCCCGGCGATAAAGGACGGGTTCTACTACGACATCCGCTTCCCGCAGCCTATTTCCGACGAGGACCTTCCTAAGATTGAAGCCGAGATGCGCCGCATATCGCAGGAGAAAATTCCGCTCGTGCGCGGCGAGCTCTCTAAGGATGAGGCCGTCAAGAAATTCGCGGAGATGGGCGAGGACCTCAAAGTCGAGCTGATCGAAGGTATAGAGGGCGAGACGCTCTCCACCTACACAGAGGGCGACTTCACGGACTTCTGCCGCGGCCCGCACGTTCCACACACAGGCTGCTGCAAATTCTTCAAACTTCTCTCGATTGCCGGGGCATACTGGCACGGCGACGAGAAGAACGAAATGCTGACCCGCGTCTACGGCACTGCCTTCGGCAGCGAGGACGAGCTCAAAGCCTACCTAAAACGCCTTGAAGAAGCTAAGGCGCGCGACCACCGCAAGCTCGGCAAAGAGCTCGACCTGTTCAGCCTGCACCCCGAAGGCCCCGGCTTCCCCTTCTTCCACCCGAAGGGCATGGTCATTCTCAACACGCTCCAGACCTTCTGGCGCAAGGAACACACGAAGCGCGGCTACGTTGAAATAAAGACCCCGATGATTCTTGACCGCGCGCTCTGGCTGCGCTCCGGCCACTGGGACCACTATAAGGAGAATATGTACTTCACCGAGATAGACGGCGAACCGTTCGCGATTAAGCCGATGAACTGCCCCGGCGGCATTCTCGTCTATAAGAGCGACATCCACAGTTACCGCGAACTGCCGATGCGCGTCGGCGAGCTTGGCTTCGTCCACCGTCACGAGCGTTCCGGCGCTCTCCACGGCCTTATGCGCGTCCGCGCCTTCACGCAGGACGACGCGCACATCTTCTGCACGCCAGAGCAGATAAAAGACGAAATAAAGGCGATAATGGATATCGACCGCTATTTCTATCAGGACGTCTTCGGCTTCAAGTACCACGTCGAACTCTCTACGCGCCCAGAAGACTCGATGGGCGATCCTGAACTTTGGGACCTCGCGGAAAAATGCCTCAAAGAAGCGCTCGACGAGACCGGCACTGAATACAAGCTCAACCCAGGCGACGGAGCATTCTACGGCCCGAAAATAGACTTCCACCTCGAAGACTGCATCGGGCGCACATGGCAGTGCGGCACGATACAGCTCGACTTCCAGATGCCGGAGAAGTTCGACATGACCTACATCGGCAAAGACGGCGCGGAACATCGCCCGGTCATGCTGCACCGCACGGTTCTCGGCAGCCTTGAGCGTTTCATGGGAATACTGATAGAGAACTATGCGGGAGCCTTCCCATTCTGGCTCGCTCCGGTGCAGGCGCGCATACTACCAGTAGCGCAGGACTACGTCGAGTGCGCAGACAAAGCCGCCGCGAAGCTCCGCGAAGCCGGCATCCGCATCGAGATAGACGCACGCGACGAAAAACTCGGCAAAAAAATCCGCGACGCGCAGCTCCAGAAAGTCCCCTACATGCTCGTCATCGGCGCAAAAGAAGCCGAGAACGGCACGCTGGCGGTACGCGAACGCTCCAAGGGCGACATGGGCGCAATGACCTTCGACGAGTTCATAGCGCAGACGAAGACGGAGTTCAATCCGCTGTAAAGGTATTTATACACACAAAACCGGCCCCGGGATTGTGTTTCCGGGGCCGGTTTTGTGTGTATGATACATAGTCCAACTATTGAAGAAATGGCGATGGAATGTCGTTCTTCGCAGGCGCCAATTGTAATTTATTATCTTATATACTATTATTTTAACGTCGTTGAAAGCTTAGGCAAAACAGACATGACGAAAGAACCGTCTAGCTTATTGAAGATTGAATAGCTTACTGAATCTTAGCCAGTTCGTCTAGCCTGGTCTGAACAGTGTTGATTTCGTCGTCAATGGCTTTGAGCTTGCCCTCTTCGTCAGCACGGTCTTTGCGGAGGTTCTCAAGGCGTTTAAGCAAGCGGTCTGTCTCAAGGCGCGCCGCAGTCTGTCCCGCATAGAGCTTGCTGGGATCGTCGTTCTGTATGTCCCAGAAGAAACGGGCTTTCGATCCTCGCGAGGATATAAGGGTACTTATGCCAGGGCTAAGCTCTATGGTTACACGTTTCTGTCCCTCAAGTATATTCTTCCCAGTCTTGGGGTCAAAGCGATTGAAAAATACTAACCCATCTTTTTCTCCCTGAAATGAAAAATTCAAACGCTTGTCGTAATCTACTGGCTCATATGTCTTGTTGCCTATTTTCATGTCTATCATCTTGTCAAAAGGACCAGGATACATCGTCGGTCCATTATTTACAAATTCAACTTTAATAGGAATCATTTCCGCAAGATTAAGCATCTGCAGGTAGCGGTATTTGTATTTTTCCAGCTCATCTTGCGTCCATAAGTTCTTTTGAGCCTCTGCCTGTATCTCAGCTTCTACTAGCTCTGCGGAGTAATAGGTAATATAGACCGTGAGATTACTTGTGCCATCTATATACTCAGCCTTTTTCCTCCATCTTAGAAGTATATTATCAAGCGATGCTGCGTATGCATCAGAGCACACAAATATCATCAACATGCTGATACAGAATATTTTAATCCATGAGGATGCATTTGTTCTCGTCAAGTTAAGATCCTCCTGTTGTTATGGTTGTAGATGTGGTTATGTTGTAGTATTTTAAGAAAAAGAGAGACCCTTGCGGGTCTCTCTTTAAGTTTCAGCCAGGCTGAATTAGAAGTCGATTGCGGTACGGAAGAGCACTACGCTCTCGTTGCCAGCGTAGCCTTCAGCGTTACCATCGCCGTAGTCGATGTAGTTGTAGGCGAGCCAGAACTTGATCTGCGGCGTGTACTGGTAACCGATACCGATCGTGTACTGGTCGGTGTCATCCCATGCAGCATGATCCCAGTCAGTAGTAAGATACTGGAGGAAGCTGCTCCACTTATCGTTCCACTGCTGCTCAGCTGTGACAAGCCAAGTTTTGTTGGTACCATCGGCTCCCACAGGGCCATTAAGTCCAGGAGTGAATATCGCCGGATACTGGTTAGCAGCTCTTGGTCCGATGAAGGAGTTATCCTGCTCAATATACTGCACCCACAGAGAGGTGAACTTGAGGAGATCCTGCTTGACGTCGAGCATCGCGCTCCATGCGCTCGGGCTGTCATCAGCAACTGGGTTGTCTCCAAGATCCTGCCAGTAGTAATAACCACGAAGAGCTATTGCTGGTGTAAAGCTGTAGCTGAGATATGCACCATACTGCTGTATGTCGTCAACAACAACATAATTTCCAAGGTCATCTATCATAACAGCATCATTATCATTATCATAGAAGATACCCTGCACGCCAAGGTAGAAATTCTCGCTGAAGTTAGCCTGAAGCTTTAGACCATACTCCATCCCGAAAATTTCATCGCCATCGGCTTCAAGAATGTTGAAATTACGACCAATAAGCAGTTCAGCATCAAGCATGCCAAAACTCTTCTGCAGGTTGAAGCCATCGTACTTCTGGTCTTTCCAAAGGCCGCCTTCGTTATCACCCATTACACTGTGGTAGAGTCCGGCATCGCCTTCCCAGTCGCTGTAGACACGACCAAGACGGAAGTTGATATCATAGGGCAGTTTCATGTTGACGAAGAAACGGTCTGCAAACCAGTTGTCAAGATCACCGCTACCGACATTGCTGCGGAAACGCGCAAAGAAGTAATTGTTTTCATCAATGTACTTCGTGAGCATCAGACGTGCATAAGCAAATCCAAACTCATTCTCAGCGCCACCAGCGTGATATGAGTTCATATCGTTATCAGCGTTGCTAGCAAATTCAGCGTCAAACCAGAACTGGCCGTTGAACTTCCATCCGCCGAGACGGTCTTCGAGAACCGCGACTCTCTTGTCGAGGCTGTCGACCTTCACGCCGAGGGCGTCGAGTTCATCCTTGAACTCCATAACGAGCTTCTTGAGGAGTTCGAGATCCTGCTTGGAAGCCTTTTCAGCATCGATAGTTACGAGAGCGCGAGCTACAACTGACGCCATCTCATAACGGGTTGCCGGCTGCGCACCCTTGAATGCACCATCCGGATAGCCGGAAACGATGCCGCGGGAGGCGAGGAGGCCTACCGCATCATAGGACCAGTGTCCCTGGGGGACATCCATAAACGGGTTCGTCGCTGCAAGTGCCGGGGCGGCGAAAGCCACGACGGCTACCATTGCCAATACTGCCATAAATTTCTTCATAGTAATTGTACAACCCCCTTGGTTGTTTTTGTAGGTTTTGTATTACGGAAATTTTCTGCCTAGGGGGCCGCGTCTATTTTTGCGTAAGTATCCAATGTTCCCTTCACGCTATTTTGCACGGCGCTCTTCGGTTTTCCTTTCCGTCTTAAAATTCCGCTCTCCTTTATTGGCTGGGGGTTGGTTTTCACCTCTCTTTCTTGCCGTCCAGGGTCGTCGCGGAAGTCTAAGCATTTTTGTCGGGAGTCCAAATTGTCAAGCTACGATATTGCTTTTACTTCGCGAACTATGCTTCTGTCCGCTTGTTATGGATTCTACAATATATTTTTACCCATCGCATGGGGCTATAGTCCCATGTTTCATGTAATCCACATAATTTTATAAATTATAAGAAAGTTTATAGGGATATATGCATACTATTTAAGAGCTTTCTTTTGCTAAGCTATCCTGACATGCGCGCTTCTATGTCTAGAATTTTTTACGCCTGTTACACAGGTATTACACCGGTACGGAGGTTTTAGTAATGACTTTGGTCTATCTTACACAGTCTTTGTGCAACTCGGCGGCGCCGCGAGAGCGGCGGTATGATTTGCGCGATTCGCTTGTGCGCGGGCTTTTTTTGCGCGTTGAGGTGTCTGGACGGAAGACGTGGTATCTCTGTTACCGCACGCCGTCGCCGGAACGCAGGCTGCGTAATATGAAGTTAGCGCCCGCGGCGTATGCTCAGCTCGCGGCGGCGCGGCGTGCTGCAAAGGAGTATCTCGCCCGGCTGTATCTTAATAATGTCGACCCAGCTGATTCGCAGGAGCGACAGAGCGCAGAAGGGCCGACTCTGCGCGAGCTTATAGATATGTACGAGCCGTGGGTCTGTGCCAATCAGAAGAGCGGTGCCGTGACGGTACGGGCTTTGCGGCTTTTTGCGGAGTTTATGGACGTCCCCGCGGCAAAGATCGATGCAAAGGCAGTGGCGCGGTGGCGCGAGGTGAGTATGGAGCGGCTGAAACGCGCGACTATCAACAGGCGAGTCGCGGCTCTGCAGGCGTTGCTGTCGTGGGGGGTGAAGGAGGGGCTTTGCGTCTCGGCGCTTAAGCTGCCGAAGCTCGCGCAGTCGGACTCGAAGGTCGTGACACGTTTTCTAACGGATGGAGAACGGGCGCGGCTTATGGCGGAGCTTGAGGCTCGCGAGGCGCGCAGCGGGCGTGATTACCTGCGGCCGGCTGTGATTTTAAGCCTTAACACTGGAATTAGAAAGGGGACACTGCTGGGGCTGCGTTGGAGAGACGTGGATTTCGCGTCGCGGACTTTGCGGCTGCGTGCTGAAATTATGAAGGCTGGGCGCGAGGCTGTAGTGCCGCTGAACGACGCGGCGCTGCGCACTCTTTCGGAGTGGCGCGCATGCTGTGGCGGCGCAGGCGGAAATTACGTTTTTCCTGACGAGAATGGCGCACGACGTAAGGATACGTCGAAGGCCTTCATGCGCGTGCTGGACAAAGCCGGGATAACAAATTTCACATGGCACTGCCTGCGCCACGACTTCGCAAGCCAACTTGCGATGAAGGGCGTGCCGATGCACGTGATTCAAAAGCTGATGTGTCACGGCTCGCTCGCGATGACGCAGCGCTACGCGCACCTTTCGCCAAATTCACTCGAAGAAGCGGTGAGGCTTATTTGCTGACCGTTATACATAGGTTACACGGAGCAACAGAACCGACAATGAAACCTCGCACAGTGTGGGCAGCACGTGCATTCAAGGGTGCGCAGCCTGCGACCCGTTATGAGATGGCGTCAGTTGTGGCGCGCGCTCTCGTGACCATCGACGCTGAAAAGGCTTCCAAGCAGGATCTCGAACTCCTCAAGAAGCTCGTTATGGAGTTCAAGGATGAGCTCGACGCCCTCGGCGTGAAGGTCGACAGCCTCGACAAGAGAGTCGCGGTTCTCGAGGATCGTCTCGGCGGATGGAAAGTGAACGGGCAGTTCTGGTTCGACGCCCGCTTTGCGAGCAATGCCGACAACGGGGAAAACACCTATGGTTTCAGCAACAACGGCGCTGGCGACGAGAATCAGTTCGGTTTCCGCTTCGCGCGTTTCATGATCACGAAGTACATCGATGATAACACCTTCTTCTATTCCCGCTTCCGTTTCAACGACGGTTCCGGTCCGCTTGAAGGCTTCTTCGCCGACCGCTTCTATGTGCAGACGAAGCTGCCGTGGGATATTACTATGACGCTCGGTCGCGCCTATAGCGACTGGGAAGGCGATGCAGGACTCTACCACAGCGTAATGGGCGATAACGAAGGCGGTCTCTGGGTCGACCAGGCTTACGACGGATTCAACCTCAAGAAGAGCTTCGGTATGCTTGACGCTGAACTCCTCATCGGTCGTAATTTTGAAATTCTCGATGGAGACGGTGAGGAGAACAATGAGTTCATGGAGTACGGTCTGAAACTCCAGGCTAACTTTACTGAAAACTTCTACGTTGGTGTGCAGGGTATCTTCTTTGATTTCGATGGAGATAATGCGTATGTAGATGCTAGCACAGGTCTAGCGGGTAATTATACGTATGTAGATGATTACCAGCAGTACGGCGCGTACCTCAGCTACAGTTTCACGCCCGCTATCGCTCTCCGCGGCTATTACTACTGGCAGGATCTCGGCGACAACGCCGCGGCTGGCGAAGAAGACAGCCCGATGGCTTGGAGCGCCCTTCTCGATGTCAAACAGGATCTTCTCAAGTTCACCTCGCTGTGGGTGCAGTACATTGAGCAGGACAACGCTTTCGTAGGACCGAGAGCTGCTGGCGTCTATCCGGCACTCTTTAGCGGCGACCAGGCTGGTGCGACAGGCAACGATGGGACGAACAAGACGTGGCTCATCACTGCCGAGCAGCAATGGAACGATAAGTGGAGCAGCTTCCTCCAGTACGTCACCACCGACTGGGATCAGACCAATGTTGATGACACGGATCACTACACGATCGGTATCGGCTATCAGTACACGCCGCAGATCAAGTTTTGGCTCGCTTATGACTACATTGACTACGGCAGCGGTAACGGCACACAGAATGGCTACACCGGCAATGAGAGCGTAGTGCTTTTCCGTACCGCTATCGACTTCTAATTCAGCCTAGCTGAAACTCTAAGAGAGACCCGAAAGGGTCTCTCTTTTTCTATCAACAAAACGTCATTCCACGCTTGCCGCGGAATCCAGTGACTTTAAGATTGGGATGCTTGGCAATAAAAGACTGTTGAGCCTTGCGCCAATCGTCAAAACGCCGCCGAGTTAAGATGCGGTATGATAGACAACAAGAAACGACACATCTCCACAACAGGAGGATTAAACCTTGACCAAAAGCAAAAAAATATCCTCATGGATAAAAGCACTGACAATGGCGGCATTTATCACAGCGATATGTGCGACCGCATACGCCGCCGCAATAGACAACATTCTCCTTAGATGGCGCAAAACGGCGCTTTATCAGGACGGAACAAGTAACCTCACCGTAGCCGTAACTTACTATTCTGCAGAGCTAGTAGAAGCCGAAATCCAGGCTGAGGCAGAAAAGAATCTATGGACGCAAGACGAAATGGAACGTTTCAAGTACCGTTACCTCAATACGTTGAATCTCAGCGAAATGATTCCAATTAAGGTTGAATTTGTAAACAACGGTCCCACAATGCACCCTGGGCCCTTCGACAAAATGATAGGCTTAAAAATTGGAAACAAGAAATATGAACCAGTGGATTATGACAAACGTCTCAACTTTGCTTTTCAGGGCGAAAAAGAAGGGCTGATATATTTTAGTCGTTTTGATCCGAAGACAGGAAAGAATATACTCGACGGGAAGAACAGAGTAACAATAGAGCTCAGCCCAGGCATTAGCCCGCTGATAGCAAGCCGTGGCAGACAGGCCCGCTTCTTCTGGGACATCAAAAACGACGACCCAAGCAAGCTCTACGCTGGACAGACCGCCGCGCGCCTTGAGACCGACCGCCTGCTTAAGCGCTTAGAAAACCTCCGCAAGGACGAATTAGACGAAGAAGCCAAGCTTAATTCTATACGTGACGAGATAGCCACTATTCAGTCGCGCCTCGACGAACTCGCGAAAATTCAGTAGCATATAACGGAACAATAAAAGACCGCAGACATATCAAACGCAGCAAGCCCCCGGCATTTTGAACAGCGCCCCATAACTTGGACATAGTAAAAGCCCTCCAAGTTGACACTACACAGTCATGGTTCGAAATGGC
>URAG01000026.1 GCA_900545755.1 uncultured Cloacibacillus sp.
TACCGATATAATATCTAACTGTTGCAGCGGGCGATTAACTCAGCGGTAGAGTGTCACCTTCACACGGTGGAAGTCGTTGGTTCGAACCCAATATCGCCCACCATTGATATCACAGGACTTTCGGGGTTTTCCGAAAGTCCTTTTTCTTTCTCGTCTACCGTTCGTCTACCACAGCACACTCGAAAACAGCCTAAAACCTCACCACCGAATAAGTAATCCCGAAGCCGCAGACTGCCTCCTCGCGGAACGGGTCGTACCCTCCGAAGAAGCCTACGGCCCACGGCGAAGCGAGGCGCTCGTTGCGCTTCGTGAGCTTTGCAGCTTCGTTCTGCCACGCCTTGCGCTCTTCCGTGACGGCAGTCTCAAGCGTTTCAAGCTCTCCGACTATCTGCTCAAGGCTTGCGTTCTGCACTGCAAGGTACTCCCGCAGCGCGGCCAGCTCCGCAGCCTGAGTCTCTATCAGCTCCACAGTGTCGCGACCGTCGCGGACGGGTACGACGTATGCCGGCGCGGTCAGCTCATAGCCCTTCTGTTTGAGTTCGACTTTCCCTGTATCGCCCCAAGATGCCGTTCCAACGATCAGCGATACTATCGTCAGCATCGTCAGCAACGTCACGCACAACGTCATCCTTCGCACTCTTCACCACCTCCGGCAGTCTGTCCCGCTCTTTCTGAGCTTCTACTATCGTCTCGCTTATCTTCCGCGACGCTTCTTCGGTCTTCACCGCCTCCATGACGGTCACGCCGACCTCTCCGGCGTTTCTCTCGTTGAGCCACACCGCAGTAAGAGCGCCGGCGGCGAAGACAAGCAGCGCAACGACAAGCCACAGCCACTTATGCTCCTCGAATACGTCTTTAATGCTCATCGCGCGAACCTCGTGGACGCTTCACGGCCTCATAGCCCGACTTGCCCGCAGCGGCCGCAAAAACCACTCCGCCGAAGTAGATACCCAGCTCCATGGCGTTCGGCGGGACATCGCGACCAAGCGCCCACGAGCCGACAAAGACAAGCATAATAGCCGCCCACGTGAGAATGGCGAGCGGCTTAGTCCACGGCAGAGAGTTCAGGAAGCCGAACAGCCTGCTAATCTTTCCGTCCTTCATCGTCTATCACCCTCCCCATTTCAAGCCTCTGATCCACTATCCTGTCTATCCATCGCCCACCCTTATGCACCGAGACGGCCACCATCGCAGCTATGCCGAACTCGCCCAAGCCTATCTCGTAGCCTATGCAGGTTATGACGAAGGCGAGGAACATATCCGACACCAGGCCGACAATCAGCTTCGTCAGCTTAAAGCGCTCCCTGCCGAGATGCTTCTGGAGGAAGTCGACGAAGCTTGTAACAAGCCCGACGAGAAGGAACGGGAACAAAAGCGTGAAGACTTTGCGGCAGCTGTCGAAAAAGTCGTTTATCTCCTGCTGGCTCATCTTCCTACTTTCTCTTCGTCCTGTAGTCCCATCTGGCCCTGCGTCCGCGCACGTCGACGTGTATGCCCCAGTCGTATATACCTATGCCGCCGTTCGCAAATTCGGGTATCTCCTCAGCGAACTTCTTGAGCTCTTCAGGCGTAAGGCTCTCGCACCATATATCGGCAGCAAGTCCCTTCAAGTGCATGCTGTTCTTCGTCCCTCCCTGCTTTGCGTTCCACCACGGGCACCTATATCCGGAATTGACGAATATAGCCTCGCCTATGAGGTCGCGCAGCTTCTGCAAAGCGTCTATAAGCTCCTGTCTTATGCCGTAGTGCGGACAGTCGAAGCGGCCGCACTTGCAGGCGAACTCTAAGACTTTGAAATTCTTCGTACCGTGCGCGAGCGTTTCAGTCATGCTTCTCTATCTCCTTCAGCCATTCGCTGTATCTCTTCCACAGCGAGCAGACGTTCTTCGCGTAGGAGGAAGAGCTCCCCGCGCCGTTGTACTTTCCGGCTACGGCGCGCACCACGGCGCCGTCTATCTCCTTCCTCTTACCCATGATGAGTCTTGCCGCCGTGTTGTGCCTTGAAAGCTCTTTTCTGAGAAGCACGCCGAGGTGCGCAGCGCCGAAACGGACGTTCTGCGCCGGGTCGCACACGACAGCTATTATGTCGCCGTCGCGCTGTTCCTTGCTCATATACCCCCATGCGAGCGGAAGCATCAGCTGCATAAGGCCGTAGCTTGAGGCGACGCATGGAACGGCTATATCCGCTTCGTTGGAAATCTCTTCGCACCTCGCTTTATATTTCTTTTCATACTCCGGCTCGTAACGCACGGCGTCCTTATCGCCGCCCGACTCCTGCTCTATGACGGCAAGAATAAGGGCCGCCGGACATTCAGTCTGACGGCCCCAGTATTCCGCGAGTTTGCGCCACTGCGCGACGCTCTCCTTAGGCTTCCAGTCGTTCAATGCGGACTCCTCCTATATATAGGTTGTATTTCTCCTATTTACGTTATAATGTGTCTTGAAAGGATGTGGGCAATATGATGGTCAACACGGACAACCTTATTTCAATCACGGAAGCGAATCAGAATTTCTCGAAAGTTGCGAGAATGGTCGAAGAAAAAGGCGCGGCCGTAATCCTCAAGAACAACGTGCCGCGCTACATAGTCATAGAATTCAGCCGCGCCGAGCAGATGCAGGAAGCCGCCGACGAGGACGTAATGAGCGTCTCAAAGCGCCTCATAGAAAAGAACCGCGAAGCGTATAAGGTCCTCGCTCAGTGAAAATTTTAAGCAAGCGCCAGATCATAGCGCTGCACGGCAATCTTATAGCCGAAACCGGCGGGCAGCCCGGGCTGCGCGACGAGGGTCTTCTTGAATCCGCCGTCGCCGCCCCTTTCGCCTCCTTCGGTACGGAAGAACTGTACCAGACGCTCAGGCAGAAGGCGGCCAGGCTCGGATACGGCCTGGTGCAAAACCACGCCTTCGTGGACGGCAACAAACGCATAGCGGCGCACGCGACGCTGACCTTCCTCGCACTCAACGGCGTCGAGCTGGAATACACTCAAGAGAAACTATCCGACATATTCCTGAAACTGGCGTCAGGCGAAGCGAAATACGAAGACCTGCTCGCGTGGATCATAGAGCATGACGCATAGACAAGCGGAAGAGCCCGGCGCAGTACCGGGCTCTTTGTGTTTCATCATCTCGTTTTAGGTCAAAGGACTTCGTCGCCGCAGGGTTCTCCTGTATCCCATTCTTCAAAAACATATTCCTCTTCGCACTCAACGATACGCTCCTTAAGGTTCTTATGCTTGCTTGCGTCCATCGTCGCTCACCTCTCGCCGCCATTCTACGCCGTCTCCGTCACCTCCGTCCACTGCCAGAGTCCCGGAGTGTCCGGCGTCCAGACGCAGGCGGGCATCGTGAGGTTGGCGAGGTACAGCTTGCCGTTGTAGCTGTAATACGAGCCTTCTTTTACATCCATGCCGTAGACGAAGGGTATCGGGTCGTCCTGTGTGCCGGACGGCTCCTCGCCCGTTTCGGGGTCTGTCGAGAGCGACCTGTAGACTGCGAGCATCCCCTCGGCGCTCGGCGGCTGGTGTTCCTGCGCCGTTACGCCGCCGGATGCTACTACTTCGTAGACTACGCCTTCATGGGCTATGCGGCTGCCTTCCGCGTATGTCTCGCCAGCAGTCCATACGGGGAAGTATTCGGCTTTTGCGAGCAGCGAAAACTCTGAGGCTGTGAATGTCGCAGTTTGGGCAAAGCTCATGCGCATTTTAGCGGTTACGATTGATTCGGCTTCTGTTTTCGCCGCCGCTAGTTCCGCTTCCGCTATTTCCTCCGGCGTTGGCTCGTAAGGCTCGGGCGGGTATTCGAGCGTAACTTCGTCGGGGTGCGCTTCGGCGTAGGCGTTTATCTCAGCCCACTCTTCGGCGAACTCGCCTTCGTTGGGGACGTGGTAGGGATAGCCGTTTTTTTCGATTATATAGCTGCCGTCTATCGTGCGTTTGGTTATAGTCATGGTTATATGCTCCTATTGTATGCGCCAGCAAAAGCCATTTGAAGTCACATTGCCTACTATTGAACCGCCTGCGGCTACACCGGCACGGTGAATAGTTCCCGCCGTTGTGCCGCCTCCTCCTATCCATAAAACATAAGCCCATGTACCACCGGAAGGAACTGTAGGCTTTGATGAGGAATCTAATTTCATCCAATAACTGCTCGTCGGTTTCAGCGGCCCGGTATATACCCCGCTCGGCCCTTGTGGCCCCGTCGCCCCCGTCGCGCCTCTCGGTATTGTGAAGTTAAGTTTTGCAGCGGTCGCCGTGCCTACGTTGGTGACTACGGCGTTCGTCCCTGCGGCCCCGGTCGTAACGGTGCCTATTGTTATCGTAGCCGCCGTTCCCGCCGCTCCTGTCGGCCCCGTCGGCCCTGCGGCTCCCTGCGGGCCTGTGTCTCCTTTTTCAGCAAGAAGCGCCCAGTATGTGCCGTTCGAGAGCGCCGTGCCTGCGGGCGCTCCACTTGTGTTTATGCAGAGGTACGAGCTTCCCCCGTTGGTTACGAGGTCGAAGAAGTCGTATTTGACGCTGTTGCTCCACGCGCCGCGTGGGTAAAAACGACCTCTTCCCGCCTCTATTTTTACTGTCGCCATTTTATCTACCTCCTTAGCTTTCTATCGTGAATATCAGGTTGCCTTTGGCGTCTATTTCAACGTCTGTCACGCTCGCGCCCTGCGGCCCGGCGGCTCCGGTTTCGCCTTTATCTCCTTTGGGTATTCCGAAGGCGAAGGAGAATACTTTCGCTGTGTTGCCTCCGCTCGCGCTTACGCTTACTGTGGCGTTGGAGCCTGCGGCGAGAGTTGACGCTGTTGCGGTAGGCGTTCCGAAGCCTGCTGCGGCTCCCGTCGGGCCTTGCGGCCCCTGTTCGCCCTGTATTCCCTGCGGCCCCTGTTCGCCTTGCGGCCCCTGCGCTCCTGTCGCGCCTGTGTCTCCTTTCGGCCCCTGCGGGCCTGTGGCTCCGGTGTCTCCTTTCGGCCCCTGCGGCCCCTGTATCGTGCCGTGGTCTATCCATTCCGTGCCGCTCCATATATAGATGTTGTATGGCGCTGTGGAGCCTACGGCGTAGGCTGCTCCGAGGTCGGGCGAGGGTACGCCGCTTTGGAGCGCTTCGAGCGTTTCGTAGTAGCCGAGTATCGCAAAGCCGTTGCCCGGGTCTCCTTTTTCTCCTTTGGGTATGGTGAAGTTGAGTACGGCGGCGTTCTGCGTCCCTGCGTTGGTCACTGCGGCCTGCGAGCCTTCTTCTCCCGTCGTCACTGTGCCGATCTGCACCGTGGCGGCTTCTCCGGGTATTCCCTGAGTCCCCTGGATTCCCTGCGGGCCTTGTACGCCCTGGAGTCCCTGCGGCCCCTGTTCGCCTCTGTCGCCTTTCGCCCCGAAGAGCGTCCATATATCGCTTTCTTCGGGAGTCGCGCCTATGGTTTCTTCCGCGCCGATGTGGAGCCACCATTGGCCTTCGTATCTGACGCAGTCGTAGAACTTGTATTCTGCGGATTCGTCGTATTCTTCAAGTTTGAATACTATGCGCCCGCGCCCGACGTTTATCTTCGGGGCTTCGTTCAGGTAGACGATTACGTTTCCCTCTTCGTCGAATTTGATGTCGTCCCCGTCGGGGTCTCCGTAGTAGTCGGCTACGAGGTTGCCTTCTTCGTCTATTCGGAAGCGTCCGAATGAGAAGGGAATGTAGTCCTGCGCGTGTCTGCGGGCTTCTTCGGCGTATGCTTCGGCTTTGCCTATAGCCTCGTCCAGTTCGGCCAGCGCCGCGTCTATCTGCGCCTTGTTCCCGGCGGAAAGATTCTCCGCGACGGCCTTCGCCTCGTCCCTCGCCGCCTTAGCCTCATCCACGGCGTCGAGCAGCGTCTGATATGCGACGCCGGAGTCCGTCTGGTCCACTGGGCCGACGACGGCGCGCGAAAGCGTCTCGCACACCTGCTGGATCATCATCACAAGTAGGTCGAAGTTCCGCTCAATATCCTCCGCGAAAAATTCCCCCTGGTTCAGCAGATCCAGCAGCTGAAGCACCGGCACGACGCGCATGATGACTATCTGGTCCCCATCTGGCAGCGGCGCTTCCCCGGTCCCGTCCGGCGGATAGGTCACAGTATGCTCAGCCTCGTTCAGCACATACCCCCTTTCCAGCATCACCGGGTCCTCCTCCCCGTGCTTCACCCACACCTGAAGATGCGCGGCGTCGTAAAGCAGAAACGTATACGGCCACACCCTCGTCACGCCGTTGCCGGCATAGACGTGCTTGTTCACGTCGCTCGCCACAGTCACGCGACCATCTCCTTTCCTCCTTGAGATATGAAAAAGCGCCCCGATGGGCGGAGCGCTTGGTTCGCTATTATTTTTTGTTTCTTGTTTCTATATAATCAAAGGGGCGGCATATCGTTTTATTTTCTTGCGCTGTCCTATTATCGTTTGAAGCGCACGAAGAAAATTACCGTCGCCAGCTTCCTTGGCGGCAAGATATAATCTCTTTGCGCCAACTACCGGAAACGGCGCCGTTATAAGAGACACACCTTCGACGGCATTCCATATCCCGCGTTCAAATTTAGTCATGCCGGTATATTTACTTACTTCGTCCGAGTCTTCGGATGTAACATCCTCGTATCCCTTCAATATTTTTGAAAGAGGCGCGACAAACGCGGAATAAGTCGTTCCGTTGTATCCCTGGCCTGAGAAAGATTCCCAGAAGGACATCAACTCTTTGCCTACGAGCGGAATAGATTCCACCGTCTGCTTAGTAAAAGCTGACAGCACCCACGCAGTCCAGCTTTCGTCGTTGTCGTCGTCAGGCATGCCGTCCACTATCGCCTTCATAGCCACAGCGCATACCAGACATGCGGTAATGTTCCACAACGCCTCAGGATGGTCGCCTCGCTTTACAGCCTGCGCCATATCATAGGCAGTCATTCCGAGCAAGGGAGCTGCATCTGACGTGAATATCATCATGAGCCTAGCAAGGCCGCTCTGCCGCCATATCATCGGCGCGTCCTTAAGCATGGGCGTCTGCTGCGTGAGCAGCACCGCGCGCTGAGCCGCCCTTATAGCCTGCTCGCGCGGCAACTTTTTCTTGATATTCGAGTCAAACGTGGCTTTCCAGCCTATGGCTGCGACCGCTCTGTCCATGTACGATATGGGCGCGATGAGAGTCTCCATAGTTTTTCTATAGGCGTATTTAACGCCACCGGCAGCAGTCGGATCGTACTTATCTATGCTGAAGAAAGCATTCGGCAGACGATCCCGCATCTGTGGGTCCATGTCGTATATATCCTCCAGGAACTGCTTAGGATGGCTCACGTAGTCGGCAACCGCGCACGCCAGTTCAGCGTGGCCTGCCGTAACTAAAAACCGCGGTATCGACGTCGTCTGTTTCATTACGGTTCCCAGATTGGCCGCAAGGTACGTGTACGCCATGTTTCCACCAAGAAAATGAGAGAGTTTGTCGAACACGTTTTTGCCCTGAGTCAGCCTGTCGCTGTTCACAAGATTGATATATTCCTGTACAGCCCGCCAAGTCCCTGTTCCGAACTTCTCTCGAATGAGTTTAGGAAGATTGTATGAACGGCCACTTAAGTCTTCAAAGTTCTCTGTGAACACGGAATGAAGATCCGGGCCGATCTGCGCGAAAGCCGCCGTGTGCTCCATGGCGTCGACCTGAGTATTCCAGATGGACAGTAGACCTAGTTGTATCGGGGCCTGGCGGTTGCGCCCTATTTCCTTGCCAGGTATAACGCGGGGATTTAAAAATCCTCTTTCCAGACCAGCTTTTCTTGCCCCCGCCTGTTCGGCGATGCCCCTCGCGTAGGCCGCTTCGTCCGCGTTTTCAAGCCCATGGTTCGACGTGTACTCCAACCGGTGCATCGGCGTGTAGTTCTCCTCCTTGAGCATGCCCTGGTTGAAATTGGCTATAAAGATGTCGTTCATACGCTCGTAGTTCGCGTCGTACTCCTGGACGACATAGTCGGCAAGCTCCTTTTCTTTAGGTGTCAAAGCCTTGATGCACTCGCCTATATGCGCAAGCGCCGCCTCCGGCGCCGGAACGTCGTTCCCAGGCGCGTCAAATGCTTTAGCGTTCTCTATAAACCACTCGTCGGGGATAAGGTGCCGCATATTGCCGTATATAAGCGCCTGAGACGATTTATCGTTCTGCATCGCGGTATAGATAGACATCAGGCCATCGATGCTGTACTTATGCCCTCCTATGATACGTATTTTGCTCAAGTCATGCAGCGTTATCCCGAGCGATTTCATTTTCTTGTTCATGGCGTCGTGGCGTTCATGGATATGCCTCAGCTTTGCATCATACGCTGCGTTCACCTCATCGACGCAGTGCTTCGAGAAGGCGCTGTTGAATTTTCCCTCGCCGTGTCCTATCCAGTCGAACAGGCGTATCGCGCCGAGCGTGTTAGCGTAGGTCCAATCCTTCACTTTTTCCGCCCGTCCTAGGATACCGTCGTACTGTTTCGAAAGGTCTTCCGCGCCTGAGACAGGTCCTTTTTTTATCTTGCTCTCAGTCTTTGCAAGGTCTTCGGCGCATTCAGTCCTTATCTTATTCCGCCTTTCGACAATGCCGGCGCGCCATACTTCATATTCTCTGCGGCCGCGAGCGTGTATCTCGTTTATCTCTTTTGCAAGAGCCGCAATCTCGGAGAGCTTCGCGTCAGAAAGACGAAGGTCGTTCAGCGTCATGCCGGCCGCTTCAAGCTTTTCTATCAGCCTTACGAACGGAGCATCCTTCGGGTTAATGTCTCTATAATCCAGGCCAAGGTCCTGTTTTATGGCGTCCATAAGAGACGCAGCCATCTTCATCCTTTCCGTAGGATATACTGCGGCGAATTTAGATTTGCGCCGCCTCCGTCCGGGCCGTTTTTTGTCCAGCTCCGTATCGTTGAGATTGACTATCTGACGGCTTTCTTTCAGCTTCGCAAGCATTTCCTGCTGTACCGACCATATCACCTTTTCGTCGTTGACGTCCCGGTTGATGCCGTTAAGCAGCTCGTCTATGTCGTTGAGCAAAGTCTTCCGCTTCTCAAGACGTTCGAACATAGCCTCACGTTTGCTTTTTGTTTTGTAATCGAAGCCAGGACGCTGGAATTTTGCACCGCGTTCTCCTTCGCTTCTTCCTCTATCGTAGCCAAGCGCTTCGCCTAGCCGGAATTTATTGCGTGATTCACGAGTATTGCTCTTCTCAAGTTCAGAAATACGCTCTTGAAGCACATCGATTTCTTGAAGAAGGTCAGCAATCGTCGCGTTAGCTGAGTACGACTCATCCATTTCCTGCGGCGTAGCAAGCAAACGGTCGAAAACGTCCTGGACTTCAGGCGTGATTACTTCTCCGGCGAATTTCGCATTAGAATAAATCTCCAACAGCCACATGCGCATTTTCTTGAAGATAGACCGAAGCGGATTCGACGGCGCTTCTCCCGTCATAACATAGGTCTCCATGGCGCGGGCCCATTTCTCATGCGCTGCCGTCAGTCTCGCACGCTGCGAGTCGTCGAGGCTGTTCAGATCTGAGAGGTCCATGTCTGAAACGCCGAGATAGTCAAGGACAGTTTTCAAGTCGCCGCTTATTTCTGTATCCACTTCGGCCTTATAACCGTAGCGAATGAGGTCGTCCAGGATAAGATGCCCCATTTCATGGATGAAAGTACTCCTGTCGGCCGTGCGGAAAAGCGTCACAAGCGCTTCGCCGGTATTACGGTTGAACGTAATTCCTCCGCGCTTGCCTTTGGCAGCGGATTGATAGAACCGGTTCAGCTCCTCGTTCACCTTCTCATACTTCTGCGCCAGCCGCGCAAAACCATTGGAGGCCGCTTCGCCGGAGACGGCTTCCTCAGCTTTGACATTCTCCGCGTTTTCTGATACGTTAGATGTGCCTCCTGCATGCTGTTCTGACTTCTCGCTACCATCAGAAGAGGAACGGAAGTTACCAGGAGGCATTTTTTCTGCCTTCAGCAGTTCAAACGACACAAGCTCGACTGAATACAGTTTGTTATCCTGCCCTCGTATCTCGCGAACCGTAATATAAGCAATAGCAGCGTCTCGGCTGTCAGGTACTACGACCGGCGCGCCGAAGCGTTTTATCTCAACGACGTCGGCGCGTCGTTTTTCATCTGGATGTGAGAAAAGCAGCTCCGAGTTCTTATACAGTTTGAGAATATTCGCGGCGGCTGTAATATGGTCCCGAAGAGTAAAACCGTTCGCTAAAGATTTATCGGACGCCTTTCCTGAAAGCATCTTCTTTATCCCGTTAGCCGCCAGCGAAACCGCAATTTTGTCGCTCTCGTTCTCGACGCCCTTCTCGGCTTTCTTTATCTGTTCACGGAGATAAGCCTTCGCCGCGTCGAACGAATTGAACACCTTATCCGGCATCGCCTTTTTCGTATCTTCGCTCATCTCGGAAACAGGGAGATAGTCCTCGCCTGCAAAATCCTTGACGCCCGAAAGCATTTCTCTTATAGTGATCGGAGAAAGGCCCGGCAGATCGGCGAGCCCGTTATCGGGTGCCGCTGAGAGCCGGGCACCGCCCGGCAGATCGGTGAACCTGTTTTCAGGCGACGCTGATAGCCGGGCGTTTTTATCTTCTATTATCACGTCGTATAATTCGACAGTCCTGTGGTCTAGCTCTATGTCTCCATTTTTATTCTCTTCGGCAACCAGACGTATAACCTTATACGTTTCTCCGTCTACAGTAATCGGAACATACAGTCTATGATAAAAAGCGACCTTGTTTTTCCGGTTTGCGCTCTGCCGCCTGCTTCTGGGCCATGACGGGTCAACCTCGATTATCTTTTCGTTTTTCATGCTTTCGATAAGCACGGAAGCAGAAACTATATCCGACAGATTATCAAACGCGACCTTGCGCAGTGCGGGAACGTTCTTCGTAACATCTGACGGTGCGCTGGAATGTGATAAATGTTCCGCGTGCTTTCTAAGTATCTCGACAACGGCTTTATTGTCCGCTGAGGTTATCTTCAGCGGCGTCATTTCACGTATCTTGTTTTTTAGCTCTTGAACGCCCGGATAATGCGTGCCGTCATACGACTTAGACAAATCGACGACGCTGACATGCGCATCAGGGTCTACATCAGCGTTCACCGGCTGATAATACGAACCGTCAGCGTCAGTATCTTTGCGTTGTACACGGAGCCTGTGCAGCTCCTTAGGGCTCATGTCAAGGCGTTTCCCAAGCGTGTACAGATAACGGCTGTATAGGTCTGCGTTTGCAATGCTTGCCTCGTCGTCCATACCCGCCTCGCGAAGTTCCGAAGTTATTTCGCGGCGTACCTCTACGGCTTCCTTAGCATAGCCGTTGTTCTGTTCGAGCGGGTCCTGAAGCTTCCTGTTAAGGCGTTCCGCAGCTTCCCTCTTTGTAACGCCTCTCGCTCCTTCGCGGACGTCCATTTCTACTGACTTTGCAAATTCAGGATGTTCCTCCGCTGTTTTTTCGAAATTCTCGCGCTTCACAGCCACTTCGCCGAGCTCGCTTATGACGCTGTCTTCCGTTATTCCGAGAGACGCCGCGACGGCGTCGGCGACGTCCGGATTCGACTGGAAGAAGGTGTCGACGGCGTCCTGTCCGAGAAAGACCATGCTCTCTTCGGCGACTGGAACAGTACCGTCAACAGAACCTGACACGGCATCGTCTGCTGTGGTATTCGATTCTGCCGTCTTTTCCGGCGCGGATAACTTTTCCGCCGCAGCTGTCCTTATGCCTTCTGCGGAATTCCGGTAACGCACGACACGCTTTGCGCCAACTGCCGTAGAATATGCGGAGCCGGGAGTCATCATAAGCGTGATGGAAGGCAGAGCGTCCAGCCCTGCGCTGGCTATACTTTCAAGCGCCTCTCCGAGCGTCATGTGCTTGTATTCAGGAAGCGTAGCCATCTTTATAGGCTCTCCGATAATGATAGAGGCGGCTTCCTGCATCATTTCTTCTACATCCTCGTCCCATACGCGCGCGGCGAAGTTCATTGCTCCTGTTTTCAGAGCGCCGGAGACAGTCGGATTCTTTACAGCTTGTTTTGCCATAAAGGCAGCCGTAAGCTTTTCCAGCTTAGAGGCTACGGCTGGATGAACTGCAAGCCCTTTTACAGCGCGTTTTCCGTAACGGAGCAGGTAGTCCATGATCATATCGCCGCCTATTTTTTCTCCAAACGAAGAAAGGACGCCGGAAAACATATTGCGCTCTATCCCGGCCGAGACTGCGCCGTAAAGGAACGACGCCGGCAGAGCCGCATACTGCGGCACACCGTCTTTTACCAGGCTCTCGTTGAATTCAGCCGATTCGCGCAGAAACATACGCGACAACATCGATGAATCGTAGGCTATCCTCGCAGCTGCAAGCGCCGTCGCTCCTACCGCGACAGTCCCTGTAACCACTCCTGCGGGGACAAGAGCCGGCGCGGCCATCGCGCCGATGGCAAGGCCGGCTCCGGCCGCCCAAAGGTCGCGTTTGTCCACCCACGAGGCGACGCTTCCCGCAGCGTCGAAAAACGCTTGTTTCAACCCTTGGTTGTAGGCAGGAGGCGAGAGTTCCGCTATCTCCTTGTCTATCTCCTCTATGCGTTTTGCGACGCCGTCAGACGGATGAAAAAGGTTGTCGTAATATAGAGCGCCGCGTTCGTCGCGCAGTTTGGATATTTTTATGCCGTTTTCTATATTTTGCGCGATGCTCATGCGCTCTTTTACAAGACCGCTGGACTTAGCCATACGGTAGAATTCTTCATCCGCGAAAAAAGCTTCCGGATTCACGCCGACGGCTTCGGCCTCGCGCGTGCGCAGATACACCTCTTTAGGTTCGAGCCCCGTCACTTTGGATATGGCCTCTATGCGGTTCAGCTGCATATAACGCCTGCGTCCTGATTCAGATTCAGCGGTGCGGCCGAAAAACGAATTAACCTCTGAAGGTTCCTTCCTCAAGAGCATTTCGCCCTCATACTGCGCCAGACGTTTAAATATGGCGTCGTCGGAATAGCCTCTGACGCGCGCCTCAGTTATCGCATTCTTCTTACTCGGATAAGCCAGAAAAAGATAATCGTCGTCAGCGCGTATCTCTTTGCGTTCAGGGGTATATGTCGGGTCCTGCGCGAGACGGAAAGAATCATCGTCAAAATCCCTTGCAATAACGGGGCCGTCATGCCGCGAAGGATATATAGTCGCTTCCGAACCGTCCTGCGCCGGACTTAGAAGCTCTTCCGTCATACAAACACCTCCTATTCCAGCTCTGAGTTCAGTTCGAGGATGTCGTCGAGAATATCCTCCACAGTCTCAGTCATGTCCTCTTCCGTTACGCCGCCTTTGGCCGGCGTATCCTGCGGCTGCCACGGGCGCGGCGGCAGATCGCGCTTTACCTCTCTGAATTCAATAGCGTCGACGGCCTTTTTTAAGGTCCCCAGCTCGCTATCGCTGTTCCATAAAACTCCAATGTCTATATATGGAACGCCGGCGCTGTGCTGTTCCTCTATCGCTCTCAGCATCGCGCGCCGCGCCGCCTCGTCGACCTGTCTCTGGAAGTCTTCCGCTGCGGGGTCGACTTTGCGGCTTTCCTCACGGAAATAAAAGACGGCTGTGTTTCTGTTGGGATTCTGCGTGCCACCGAAAAGACTGCCGCCGCGGTTTTTCAGGAAGAAATCTATGTTCTTCTCTTTCATTTTCAGGTAGTCTTTATTCCCAGCGCTTAAATTCTTGCTGTATTCAATAATTTTGTTGGCCTCGTCGTTAGAGAGATATCCCATAGCGACCGCTTTTTTGAGCTCGCCGTCGGGAAGCCCTCTGAGCTTAGCCTCGCCAAACTGCGCGAAATAGAGATCATGCTGTTCTTCGCTGATGCCCAGCCTTTCGCGTACCAGCCGCTCCTGCTCGTCCTGAGGGAGGCTCGTAAATTCCGGATTGAAATATGCCAGCTGACGCACAGCTTCTGCCCTTGTAACCGGAGTGCGTGTAAGGGAAATTCCCGGCTTAGGGGCGAATACGCCGGTCCCGTGTACGCGGTCGTTGTCGACCTGAAGGCTGAGCGTCCACGCCTCTTTCTGCGCTCCATAGTCTTTGAATCTCTCTCCATAAGAAGCTATAAGCCGCTCGACTTCGTTGTGAGAGCCTCCGCCGTATAGGACCTTTTGAATCTCCAATTCAGCAGATTCCAACTCGGCAAGATGAGCCTTCTTGGTTTCTGAATACAACGAACTGACATAGCTACGATATACGTCTTCGTCTTTTCCTTCGTGTGTTTTTCGTACTTCGGCGAGAGCGTCGGAAAGGCCGTCTATGCCGTACTTGGACATAAGCCTTTCCGCCTCGTCCTGCGCCTTCACCGGCAGCGCCGCCCGGCTTACAGCCTGACGAAGCTTCTCGTAACTCACGCCGTCGAAAGCCTTCTTAAACCGTTCCAGCATGGCCTCTGCGCGCAGCGGGTCGGTGTTCACGAGCGAATCCAAGCCGTAGCCTATAAGACGCCGCATAACGTCCATCTCGTTTTTGTCGTTCGTCTCTTTCCCCTGGTCACCGTTTATCGTCAGGTTCACCTGACGCGCCGACGAAATGGCGGCGTCCACAGCCTCCGGAGAATCGAAGCCTGCGGCGAGGGTTACGGCCTCGTTCTTCAGCCGTTCTTCCGCCTGTTCGGCGTTCCACTTGCGCACCTCCGAGGCCTCCTGGCGCGAAAGCGCGAACGTCGCGGCGCGTGCGTGAGGGATAACCGCCTCGCGGAACATCATGCGCTGACGTTCGTTCTCAAGCTCTCCCGCCATCGTCTCGGCCTGGTTCTCATAAACATCGAGCGACCTGTCGTAAAGCCCCTTCGCGTTCGCGCCCGTCGTGAACATAAGCCCCTTCTGCGGGTCGAACCTCGTCTCCTGATCCCACTTGAGATAACGCGAGACGGCCTCGTTCACCTTCGCCTTGTCCCAGTCCTCCTGGCGGCGTTTCGCAACGGCCTCCAACTGCGCCGCCGCCTTCTTCGCCGCGTCTGCGAAAACCTCGCCGGAACGGTCGGCGACTCCGAAAGCCCCCTGCGGGGCCGACGTGCTGCGACGTATCCGCTCCACAGGCTCCTTAGCCACGACTCGCCTCATACGTTCAACCTGCACGGCGCATCACCCCCAATATCCGCTGTCGAACAATCCAGTCCCGCCTGAAAGCGAGCCGGAAAATTTCTTCCTCGCGCCCTTGCTTCCGCCCGTCAGATAATCCCACTTGCCGGCCACCAAAGAAGCGCCGCCGAGCAGGGAGCCCCACAGAGCCGCCTTGCCGGCGTTCGTAGTCGCGCGAGCCGCGTTCTCGCCGCCTATGCGCGCAGCCTGAGCGTTCCATGAAGACTGCTGCGCCTCCGCTATACGTCCGCCCCTCGCCCTCATCGCGTTAAAGCGGATATTCGAAGTATCCAGCTCCTCGATATGCGCAGTCTCGCGCAACAGGTCCATAGACGAACCGGCTCCGGCGTCCACTCCGGAAGCGCCCGCCGCCGCGCGCTGCGCGCCGCGTATCTGTGCCGCTTTATTCCGAAGCTGGCGCTCCTCCTCGGCCGCGCGCGCCGTAACGTCGTCCGCCTCGACACGCGCGCGCTGCGCGTTGAACTCGTGCTGTCGCGCCGCATACTCCGCCTGCTGGCGCTGGACCTCAGCCTGCTGCCTCGCGGCGTTAGCCTGAGCTATGCCGCCTAAGACCGTAGAGCCTACGGAAAGGGCCGTCGCCGCAACCATACCCATCTAAACCGCCTCCTTCGAATGGGAAAAAGGAATAAAATCCATGCCGTAAACGCCGTAAGGCTGCGGCTTCCCGAGCGTAAAGCCCATGAACCTCAGCCACGCAATACTCTTTTCGTGCCTCGCGTCCACCCTGCTGCGCATATAGGGATAACGGGCGAAAAGACGCGCAGCCACAGAGCGCGAGCCTTTAAGAAAAGCGACGGGGAAATGCGAGACCTCCGGCGTCGAAAAAGCCCACGGCGTCACCCACTTCCAGTCCTCGCGCGAAAGCCCGAAGACGAAGACGCAACGTCCTTCGTACACGACGCTCCAGCATCGGAAACTCATCAGGAAACAATAATGCAGCGCCGCCTCCGGCCCCGTTCCTACGGCGGCCATAATCTCGGCCCTGTCCGGGAACGAAATATTCCGCGCGACCTCAAGGCAGTCAGCGAGGCTCCCGGCGCGGACGTAAGGCCTACCGTCCACTTGCGACGGCCACCTTCGGCAGCAGCGAGATGACTGTGCAAGGCAGAGGCTCGTCGGCGATCACGCGCACCCTGCCGGAAGAATAGCCGGCGTTCAGCCCGAGCGTCATAATCCCCGTCGTGAGAGAAATAGGCGTGTCGTATGGCTCAGTGCTGCGCTCCTTGAACTCCACAGCCTCAAACGGCACCGGGTCCCCTTCGGCGGCCCCTATCTTCATTCCCCTGCTCTTCTCTACGCGCACAGACACGGAAATAAGCCGCGCGCTGCGCCCCTGCTGCGTCCCGTCCTGGCGCGGAAGCGTAAGGTCAAGCGTCTCAAGCTCCGCGCTGTAAGGTAATCCCACATGTACGACCGAAGCCGGGTGTTTCAGCGTAATCTTCCCGTTTTCGACCGTAAGCCCCTTTATCACATTGCCGTCCGCGAGCACGGCGACGCTTCTTCCTTCGAGATGCGAAAGTCCCGTAACCTCGGACTGCGGCGTTTCAAAGCGCTTCGTCACCCCGCAGTCCACGAAAAAGCACTCTTCCGGGCTGCTTACGCGCCTCTCGGCCATCTGCTCTATAAAACGCTTATAGCCGTCCCCGGACTTCCTCCGCACGGCGAGCCACACCTCGTCGCGCTCCGCCGAAGAGAGGCAGCAGACGGACTCCGCCTCGCCGTCCGTCTCCATGCGGCTCCACGCTATAACGTCGTGCTCGCGCAGATAAGTCAGCGCAAGCAGAGAGCCGTCGTCGAGCGCGGCCCAGACGATAGAATCCGGGTCCTGCTGGTAATCCATCGCGGCTACCGTCCTGTCCTTGAAAAGATGCGTCGCGAGCACAGTAAGGTCGTTGCCGCTGTAACTGTCGGACTCAAATGCATAGCCGAGGTCGCGTATAATCTTCCCCTGCTTCTGCACGAAAAGCACCATATTGCCGATGACGACCGGCGTCACCATGCTCGCGCCCCTGTAGCCCTGCACGTTCGCCTCAAGCGACGACGGCGTGATCGCGCTCTTCGTCCCGCCCGCCGAAATAGTCCACTCCGCCCCAGCCGTAAGCACGACGAGCGAAGAAAGCGGCACGAAGGCGCGCACAGGAGAGACCTTGCGCGAGACGAGCGAAGCCGTAACGGCGTCGTCGTCCTGCAAAACGAGATGCCGCTCGAAGTTGTAATAATCGCCCGTCACGCTCATCCACACATTCTGAGGCTCCGAAGCGTTCCCTCCGAAACAGAGCCTGTCCTGATTGAACCCCACTGCGCAGGGCCAACCGCGAAAGTCGCTCCACGCGCCCTCCGACCAGTTCCGCGTCGCCCGCGTCGAAGCGGCGTCCTTCTCGAAAGCACCCTGCGCGACGGTCGAAGAAGTCACAGAGCCGATGCGTATGCAGCACTCGTAATCCGCCGCCTCCGCCGTCAGCTCGAAATATCCGCGGTCCGAGTCCGTATTGCCTTCGGGAAGAAACGTCGTAAAAGAATCCGCAGCCAGCCGGAACCTCGTAGGATCCTCGACCGTGCCGGACTCGTCGTAATTCTTGCAGCTAGTCTTAGTATCTCCGGAAGAAAACGTGTAAACATCCGTCCAGCGCGCTTCGTCCTCGTCGTAACGCTGTAGCCTGACCGTACCGCCCCAGAAGCCCGAAGAAAGGACGTGCCAGCCCTCGTAGGCCGTCACCTCGACGCCCCATCCTGTTGACGAAGGCATAAGCACCTCGCACTCTATGTCGCCGGCTCTCCATTCAGGCGATGGGGAGAATACTACAACGTCGCCATTGATAGATGTAACTGTTGAGATACTGCTCCCAAAACGCACTTGACGTCCAACGATAAATTGTCCTCGCTGCGTATCCGTTTGGCACACGAAGCGACGAGTAAATACACCGCCGCCAATGCCAGTAGTGTCCTGCGTGCCGAAAATCGTCGTATCTGTCCATATACCATTAGACTCCCCTGTCGCCTTCGCGGTCACCTCGTCCACATGGTGAAACACAGAAAACAGCGCCCCGGCGTGCCCCGCGTTGAAAAGAGCGGCCGAAGCCGTGAGCGTTACATTTCCCGACATAGAAGAGAGCGCTATCGTCGTATCGGACGAGTTCATCGTGCGGAACGGCCCGCCCTTGAATGCGAACTTCTCAAGAGTCCAGTCCGTATCGGAATACCTTGCCAGCTCCATAGGCGGATGATTCGGATGCACGATGAAAAGCACGTCCGCAGACTGAGCGAACGAAAGCGCCCGGAGCTCCCCTTCGAGATATGGCGTCTCAAGCTCGTAAGCCGCGCCGTCCTTCATAAGCTGCGCACCGCTCTTATAAAAGCGCACGTATCCGTCGCCGAACTCAAGCAGATAAGCGTCTGCGTCCGAATACTCGAAAGGCACGAGCCGCACGGCCTTGTCCGCATACTTCGCCTCAGCTACGAAGCGCATACCCGCGCGGTTAGAAACTCCGCCGTGCGGATGAACGGTGAAATTCTTCAGCGTCCGCAGCCCTACAGCGTACTTCGCCAAATCTTCGCGCCCATAGAGCGACGGGGCCAGCTCGCCCGCTGCGAAACTCACTTGAGAAGGGAAATACGCCATCTAAATCACCTTATATCCAGATAATCGCAGGGCGAGACGCGCAGCCTCGCCCGCCCCTCGTTCGCGTCGGCGGCGCAGGCATCGCCATAAGCCACGAGGAACTGCTTCGTGATCTCGTCGCGCATATTCATAGAAACGTCTGCAACGGCCCAGCAGGCCATGCGCGCGAGATTCCAGCATAAAGCCTCTTCAAAAAGCGGCGGGAACAGCGTCGGGTCCGAGACCATGACGGTGTACTGCGCCGTAGTGGCGGGGAAATCCGAGCAAATAACGCGGCTCCCGCCGTGCATACCGATGCGGAAATCTCCGCTCCATCTGCGGCGCGGCAGATCGTCCGCGCGGAAAAGCCGCAGCACCTTCGCGCAGTTGTTCGGATACTGATAAGCATAAGCCGCGCCGGGGACGGAACCGACTATATCGGCCAAATCCGTCATCCCGCGGCAGAAATTCCAGTCGTTGCGCTGAAACAGGGAAGTCAGCGCCGCGTCGTAATAGCGTTTCATAACGTTCGCTTCGGCGGTCGCCTCCATAAGCGAGTTTATCGTCCGCCCCACGCCCATAAAGCCGAGAGCCTTGTTGCCGATCGAAACCTGGCTGCTCTTCGTCCATGCGCCGTTTTCCATCACCTTCGCCTCCTCGCATAAAAAACGGACGAAGGCGCAGAAGCACCTCCGTCCGTGCAGCCGCATACAGCGCCGGCGCGCTACATATTCACATCCGGCGTAAGATAGCCCTCCATCGTGCCGCCCGTAAACGAGCCCGTAACCTCGTACTTGAGCCTCAGATACTTGTCGCAGCCGAGCGGCATGCGTACCTTCACATGCTCCGTATCCTCAGTAAGCGCGGCAAGCTCTATCGCTCCGGACGTGAAAAGATCCACAGGCGAAGAGAACGCCTCGTCCGAAGCCGTCTGGAGCTTAACAACGACGCTAGTCCCGCCGGCTCCGGCCTCTATGCCGCGCACGACGAGCCAGAGGCCGACGTAGGCGTCTCCCTTGAAGTCCGTCTCTATAACGTCGCTCGCGCCTGTCCCGCCGGAAAGGTCATAGGCAGGAAAAATACACTTAACGTCACGAATACTCACAGCAATCCCTCCCTTACGCGAAAGAAATCTGCGCTTCCGAAGTGCTTATCGCGTCGCACCTGCGCACCGGTATCTCGTCGAAGGCGAGCACGCGCCTGCCGGCTACGGTGTCCCATGTCAGATTCACGTTGTTCTTTTCGAGAATCTGGTTGCGGAGCGCCGTGCGCACCTCGCGCGTGCAGTAGAACGCCGGCTTGCAGAGGCCGAGCTTCGGGATGATCTCGGAGGCCTCGATCATCAGCCGCATGAGGTTCGCCGGGCTCTCGCCAGCGAGTGAATCCAGGTCTATGTTCGCGATGCGCACGATATAGCGCCAGTCGCGGACGCATAGCCCCATGCGCCACGTGTAATGGCCCTTATAGGCCATATAGCGGCCGCCCTCCGCGTCGTGCGCCTCCTTGCGGCCGAGGTCCTCGTGCTGAAGCCCCGCCTGCGTCCCCTTCGGGAATATGCCGTGGACGGTGTCGTTGCCCCAGCCGACAAGATAGACGCTAGAGCGCCTCGTCCCGGCGTCGCCGGTCTTGCCGCCGTTTAAGATGTTCTCGCCGCTCTCGGCGGATTTCAGCGCGAAACGCGGCGCTATGCCGAGGAACTTGTCCGGCGTCTTGCGCAGGTCTCCGTAAAAGACGGTCTCCGCCATCTCCTGGTTCATCGCATCGATGAAAGGTCTGTCCTCCGAAAGACGGAAGGCAGAGACGTCAGCCGCGAGTTCGACGAGCGCCTCGTCGATCTCGGAGAAGGCTTCGAGCCTTCCGCATACGTCCGTGTGCTTCACGGTCGTCGACTTCGACGGCTGCACGCCCTTGTTTATCTGCCTCCACGCAACCTTCGGCAGCCCGGTGCGCATCGTCGTCTCGTGGCCGGTCGGGAGATTGCCCTCGACGAAAGGCATATCCTCAAGGATGTCGTTCGTCTTGTTCATCATCTCGACTATGGCTGGAATGCGCCCGTTCGGGTCCTTCCTAGTCGCCCAGTCAATAAGCGTAAGAAAATCGCTCTTAATCGTAGCCATTAAAAAACCTCCTTATTTCTCTTCGGCCGCGCCGCCATAAAGCAGCGACGCCGTATCCTTCGCCTGAGGCGTTTTATTCCCCACATAAGAATCCTCGGAAATTGCGAGGCCGACCTTGTGGAAGAACCTCACGACCGCGGGGTGATATTCGAGGCCGCTCTCCTGAAGTATCTGGACCAGCTCGCCGTCTCCGAACCTGTTAAGCGCCTTGAGGCCGACGCCGAGATTCTGCTTGAGGCTCTTCCCTCCGACCTCGGGATCCTCGGCGAGCTTCTTCTTCCACTCCTCGACCAGCTCGCCGTTGCGCTCGTGAAAGCCGTCTATCTCCTTCCGCACCTTCTGCGTGACGAGGTCTGCAAGCACCTGCGCGTCCTCGTTCGTGACCTTGTACTTCTGAAGCAGAGGCGTCGCCGCGTCCACCATTTCGGTATCGAGGGTAAAGCCGTCCGGGACGTGAAGCTCGTAAGGTTTCGGCTCTACGTTGCCGCCGTCATCGCTGCCATCTCCTTTCTTGTCGTCTCCTTCGCCGCCGTCTCCAGCCTTCGCGTCGCCGACAGTCGTAAGGCCGGGAATATCCGCATCGCCTTTGTCGGACGGCTGCGGCTCTCCTGCCGGCGGCGTGTCCTGCGCGCCGCTTACGGCGTTTCCATCGTCCGCACCCGTAAGACCTGCGCCTATGTCCTGCGCCTGTGTTCCGTCTCCGCCTGTCTGCCGGTCGAGACCGTCGTCCACAGATATGTTTTCACTCATATATGACCGCTCCTTTCGCGTTTAGTAATAGCTCGTCACGAAAATATCCGGGTTCTCCGTACACTCGCCGTAGACGGATATTTCCGTGACGTTAAGATCCTTGTCTTTGGCATTAAAAATGCCTCCGCTTTTGCGGAAGCACTTCCGGGGTCGTCTGCCCTCACTATGACCGATTCTCTTTTGTCCCATGGAGAATTCTCCTTGTCTCCCGTCAGGCTCTCTTTCGGAGGCATGAGGACGACACGAAACAATTTTGGAAGAGGCGGATTCTCGTTTGGATAAAGTTTGTTCAATCGTTTTCACTCCTTTTTAGAAAATATCCTCCCTTTGTCCCCTGCGCGCTTTATCAGCGGCGCATTCGGACGCGTAGACGCCGGCGCATTTGCAGCAGGCTTCGGGGCCGCAGTGACGCGCTATTACGCTCTTGATCCATATCCCGACGGAGCGCCGCCCTTCGTTCGCGCATGTCGCGTAGATGTTGCCCACGTCGAGCGAGGGCTCGTCCACGCCGCAGCGCGAAAGCACGAGGCCGAGGAAGAAACAGCCCTCCCGCGTAGCGAGCAGCGCCTTGACGGCCTTCTCCGTAAGTTTCGCGGCTTCGTTCCCGTCGCGTTCCTCCATTAGAAACCGCCTCCGACCATTTCAAGCAGAGAGCCGCCGCCCGTCTCCGTCTCGCTCATGAGCTTCGCGCCCTGCGCCGCCTGTTCTAGGCTCTGCACGGACTGCTGCATCTCCTGCATCTGCCTCGCCTGTTCTTCCTGCGCGGCCCGCGACTCGCGTATCGCTTCGACTTCTTCGTGCGAACGAAGCACGTCGGCGGGTATTGAGAGCAGGTCCGCGTAGCGCCTGACGGCCGCGTCCATGTTTATAACGTCGATGAGCGACGGGTCTGAGCCCATAAGGCCGCCCGTGAAGGATATGAACTGTTCGAGCGGCGCGCGTCCGCTCATTTTCTGCGCCTGCGCGAATATGGAGGTGTACTCTATCTTGAGCGATTCGCCCTCTATATCCTCGGGCGGTTCCGGCAGAAGTCCCGCGGCGCGGCAGTAGTGGACGCAGGCCTCTATCGACGGGCTGTGCTGTTCCTTTGAGAGCCGTTCGAGCACGGGGCCGAGAACGGAAAGCTTTTCTTCGTGAAGCTCGGCTATCTCGCGCGCAGTCTTGTCCCTGTCCTGCGCGTTCGAGACCATCATGAAGAGGTCTACGAAGTAGCTCTCGCGTATCGCCTGGCGCGCGTCGTTTATGCCGGCGAGCAGCGCGTTCATATCCGGCTTGATGTCGAGCGCCGGGACGACCGGCCTGCCTCCGGAGCTTCCGTTCATGGAGACGAATACTATCTCGCCTGGAGACAGATCCGTTATGTCGTTCTGGTAAGCCGTGTCGGCCAGCATTGGCGGGTCGACGAGCTTCTTGACGGCGTTCAGGTAGTCGCGCTTCATGAGCTGAAGCGTTTTGTTGTCCTCGATGCACTCGTCGCCGGGACCGTATCCGTATATGTCGGAGCTGCAAAAGTCCCAGCGCGGGGCGAATACGGGAAAGCGCTCGAATCCTGAAAGCCGCAGGAACTTGTCCTGTTCTCCCGCCTCCTCCCAGTAGGCCGAGAGGAACGGGAAGCCGAAGGCCCCGAGCGAGTCTTTTACGTAGTCGTCGTTCGGCTCTATCGCGTGTACGACGGTGAACCACCTGTCGGGATTGTTCCTGAGCGCCTCTTTCACCGATATCGAAACGTTCTCAGCGCCGAACTCCGAGGCTATCTGCGCGGCGGTCATCTGGATGTCCTCGTAGAAGACGTCGACACGCCCGCGCGTGCCGGATGTGCCGAGGTAATACTCGCCTCCCGTGAAGGTGTGGCAGCGTATCACGTCGTCGTAGTCGGGAAGCATTATCATCGCGGACGTCCCGATGGTCCCGATTTCCTCATAGCTCGCATGCGTGCAGGTGTAGTAGTTGCTCCCGGCGAGCACCTCGTAAACGATGTCCTCGACTTCGTTGCACCACTGGCGCATGGGCTTGTAGTCGTACATGTCCGGGTTGCCGGGAAGCAGCGTAAACCACTTCTGCGACGGCGACGTGAGGCCGCTCTGCATTCCCGCCGCGAGGATACGCACGGCCTTTTTCGCGGTAGAGTCGAAGAGCTTCGTCTTTTCCTTGCCGTTTGGCTTTTCGTTCCGCAGCCTTCCGCGCCTCGGGTAGATGTAGTTGTACAGTTCGTCCCAATCCGAAGCGACTTTCTGCCGTTCGAGCTTGAGCGCCCCTTTGCGCCTGCCGAGCTTCTGTCTCAGCTCGATGAGATTGCGGCCCATCTTCACTCACCGAGCTTCTGCTTCTTGCCCGAAGCTGTGGACGCAACGGCCGCAGAAGCGGAAGAACCGCCGCTGCGCATAGTGCTCGCGTAGCCTCTGCGTTTCCGTTCCTTCTCGTAGATGCGGCTGACGGCCGCCTCCCCGTCCGAGACCTCCGCCCTGCTCACGCTGGTAGCCTCCGGAGCGAGCGAAGGCGTCGGCGGAAGTGCCGCCTGCTTGCTTCCGCCTCCGAAAAGTCCTCCCATGTGCATCACCTCCTAAAATGGATCTTTTGAACGCGAAGCCCGCCGGCGGATTCTCCTCGACGAATCTGACGGCGGCGCGACCGGCGCGGCGAACGTCAGAGCCAGGGCGTCTCCGTCGTCCGGAGAAAGAAGGCCGCGTTCTTTCATATCTTTTTTGCTTTCGAGCTGCATGAGCCCTTTCTGGTTATAAAAAAACTCAGGGCCGATTAGGTCCTCGAATATGTCCTGAGCCTCGCGTCCGTCTTTCGGTAGCGCGCCTCCGTTTTCGAGCCAGTTCTTGACCGAGTTCCACATCTCTATCCGCCTGTTTAGAAATACGCGGCTGTCCGAAGCCTTTTCCTGGAAGAAAACTCCGAAGACGTTCCTGTGCCCCCCATGAAGAAAGGTTGTCGTACACTGCTGCGCCGACGTTGCCCATGTCGATGAAGCAGGCGTCCGGCTTATGCTCTTCGAGCAGCTTTCCGAGCGTCACGGAGAACTGCATGGTGTTTATCCGTTGCGTCTTATAAATGCGCTTAGCGCAAAGCCCCTGCCGCATCCAGACAGAGCACGAGTCTCCGCCTTCGCGCGCTATGTCGACGCCAAATATCTTAGGAACGCCGTCGAGCACGTCTTCTTTGTAAATTCTCGATTGCGCCGCTTCGACCAGAGCAGAAGAAATGAGCTGTCCCGCCGCCTGGTCAGGAAATTCGCCGCGGACCCTGACGCGGAAAAAGTCGGAATCCTCGCCGTACTGTTCTTCCCATTCGCTGAGCAGCTCCTTGTTCGTAATGTCGACCGTGCGGGAATCCACCTTGAAGGTTTTCCACGCTCCTCGGTATTTGCGGAAACACTCGCGAAAACGCCCCGTGTTGCGCGTCGGGTTGCCGAAGGCGAGCCAGATAATTTCCGTCTCCGCATCAGTGAGAGCCCCTTCCGTGACTTCCCATATTTTGTCGTCAATGGCGGAGGCCTCGTCCATTATCACAAGGATGCGCTTGCGCCTGTTGTGCAGCCCGGCAAACGCTTCCGTGTTGGATACGCTCCACGTAACGCCGTCGCAGCGCCACGTAGCCTCAAAACCTTTCTGAGCCGAGAACCACATGCGCAGCCCTTCGCACGAGAACCAGTCCCGGACTATGGACCTCTGCCACCATGTGCTTATCTCCGGAAAGGTCTTTGTCTTGAGCTGAGGGAAAGTGTTCGCTGTGACGACTACTCGCGTGTTCGGGAACGTGGCGAGCCCCCAGTTCACATACCACGCGACGATGGCTGATTTTCCGATGCCGTGTCCCGACGACACTGCGACGCGGATGGGGCTGTACGGCTCTTCCCGCAGCCTGCGGCCGACATATTCCAGATGCTCGCGCTGCCATTGCTGAGGGCCTGACATTCCGGACAGCGGCCCGTCCGGCTCGTTCCATTTATATGCGTAGAGCACCCAGCGGAGAGGATCATGCGCCATGCGCCCCATGTCGGCGGCCAGGACGCGCGCTTCTGCCTGCGTCATTACGCGCCTCCGAGGCCGCTGCGGCTGCGCGCCGCGTTGATGTCGTCGACAAGGTTGATATTCACGGCCGTGTCAGCTTCCTTGAATCCTGCAATCTCCGCCAGCAGCTTGATAGCGGCTATACGGTCGTGCAGCTCTATTTCAGGGCCATATTTTCCTTGCCTGACTGACTTCAAAGCTCCGGCCTCTGCATCGGTCAGCGCTTCCGTCGGCGTGACGACCAAATCACCGAAATCGAGAAGCGTCTGCCCTCCGTGCCGCGCCGCAAGTTCGTCGAGAATTTCCTGCCTCTTAGGATTCTTCCTGTCCGGTGAAAGATTCACGAAATCCGTCAGCCGCGAAGTCGCTATCCCGACAAGCTCCTCTATGCACGTATCCCTCAGCATATCGCGGTCCCACCCGCTCGCCGCGAGACGTTCTTTTTTCAGTTCAGCGATGCGCGCACGAATCTTGACGTTCCTTGACAATCTAGACGCATGCTCGCCCGCCGACTTTCTATTCTCGGAATAACCGGCCCTGATGGCCGCCTCCGTTCCGTTGCCGCGGCACTCAAAAACATAAGCCTGACAGAATCTCTCCTGCCTGTCGTTCAGTTCGACGGCCACATTTACCACCTCCATACACAAATGAGATTATTTGATATACAATATAGATACAAAAAAAATAGGACATACAAAGGAGTGAAACACAATGCCCAAAACAGAAATGCTCCACGTAAGAGTAGAACCCGAAATAAAACAGATGGCTGACCAGACCTTCCGCAGCCTCGGCCTCACCACAGCCGACGCGATAAACGTATTCCTGCGCAAAGCCATAGACGCCGGAGGCTTCCCCTTCGCAGTCCGCCGCCGGCTCAGCAAAGAAACGCTTGACGCTATGGAAGAGGGTTGGCGCTTAGCCCGCGACCCAAACGCCAAACGTTATCATTCTATGGAAGAAATAATTGCGGGGCTGGAATCTGATGACGAATAAATACGACGTTGTATGGACAAAGCAATTCAAAAAAGACTATAAGGCCGCCAAACGTCAAAGAAAAGACATCACGCTTTTGCTCGACGTCATTGAAATGCTCGCCAACGATGTACCTTTGCCGCCTCGACATGAAGACCACGCGCTGGCCGGCAACTGGAAAGGCTATCGTGAATGCCACGTCTCGCCCGACTGGCTTCTGGTCTACATAAAAGAGGCGGATGTCTTAGTCCTTACTCTCTACCGCGCCGGAAGCCACGCAGAAATCTTCGGCAAATAAATCAGCCCCGACAAAAAAGCCGCCTTCCTCAAAAGAGGAAAAGCGGCCCTGTATTCTCGTCCGCCGCCCCTGCCGGGCGGTTCGTTTCCTTACGGCTTTCGCCAGTATAAAAATTATAGCAAAAAAACGTGAGAAAAAATTCTCAACAATTCAGACACAATTTGACCTTTAACTCTTTGACCAATACGCGCGGAGAGACACTAGAAGAATGACGCAAGCTTGATTATGGGCGGCGGAAGTTCATTTCAGCGCGCCCATCCGCCAGTCCTCAAGCAGCGGCTGAACGTCGAGGACGGGGCGGTAAAGCCGGTTCAGGGCGCGCGAGATATGCCGGTAGACCGTGCTGTTGCTGAACATAAGTTCCGCCGCAACGTCCGGCACCTCCATCTTCCGCCAGTAACGCAGCGCCAGCACGCGCCGCTCGTCGGCGGAAAGCGCGCAGTAAGGCTCGTATATCCCGAACACCAGCGCCGAAAGGCTCCGCATCACGGGGTCGTCGTAGCGGTCGAGATACCTGTCCCCAGCGCATGACGCGCCGCCGCCGTCAACGCGCTCGTCATAAATACAGCCCCCGGCTAGCGCCCTCGCGTCCAGCATGAGTTTGTAACCGTCATAATCCCGCTTGATAGCCGGGAAATCCATCACCGCCCCCTCGGCGATCCTGTGCCTGTACGACGCCACCGTCATTCCTCCTTCTCCGTTCTCGTGTTTAACCCTTGCGCGTTTTGCGCGGCGCGACGGCGTTCCCCGTTCGCGTAAGCGGACATTTCAGACGGCCTTAAAGAGCGCCTAGTGCCGCGCGCGTTTTGCGCGGCGAGCGCTTGCGGGCGCTTTTCGTAACGCCCGCGAAAACGCTCGCATGCGAAAAATCCAGTCTGTAGCCTTATTTATATATACATTGCGAGCACTGCGAGCACTTTAGAACTCATAAATTAGAAAATCATATTAAGATAAAATTTCCTTAATTTACCCTGAAAAAAGCGCCGAAACGCCCGCAGAGGGTACACTAATCCCGTCATACCAACGGTTTTTCTTTCGCGAGCGCTTCCGCGAGCACTTTTGAAACGCTCGCGCCCCGTGCCCGAAAGCCTTGATATGACTGTATTCTTAAATGCGGGCGTTTAACGGTAGAGATATGAAACGCTCGCGGCCTGCTTCAGCTTCTTCGGAGGCACGCGCCAAAGACGGGCGTTCTCGTGGCCAGACTTTTTACTCGTCGTCCCCGTCAGCTTGCGCAGCACCCTCGCCGCCTTCATGGCGTCGCCGGGGCGCGGTATGCCTATGAATCCGGCTTCGATAAGCGCCTCCGTCGCTGTCATCTCGCACCAGAACTCGCGCGCTATCTCCCAGTCCAGCCCCTGCGTCAGCAGCTCCTCGACGGGGTTCGGGGCCTCGAACTGCCAGTTCTGGCGCGCAAGCTCCTCTTCCTCCTCTTTTGTGAGCCACCACTGCCCGAGCGGGTCTTCCGTGCCGCGCATGTAGTAGTCCTCGTAGATTTCGGCCCATATCTGCTGCATGTCGCGGCGGTCGACCATGTCCATGCGCTCGACCGGGATGCACCACCATCTTGAGTTCCCCGTATCGTCTATGAGGATCTCGCGCTGGTTCACCGTAGCGCCGAAGACCGTGCGCCGCTGGAACTCGCTCATGCGCCGCCCCCACGGCATTCGCAGCACGTCCGTGCTGCGCGTGAGGAAGTTTTTCAAGGCCGACATGTCGGAACGTTTGAAAGTCCCCGCCCGCTCGCCCAGTTCCGTGATCCAGAAGGATATGGCGCGTTACAGGCTGTCCTTGTCGTTCGGGTCGAGCCCTATGCCCTCGTTGAAAAACTCGTCGCGCCCCGCGAGATTGCGGAACCACGTCGTCTTCCCTATTCCCTGGCCACCGATGAGGACGAGCACGCCCCTGTAGTGGAAGCCCCGCGGATGGAAGGCCGCCGCCGCGGCGGAGACGAGCCACTTACGCATAAGCAGTTCCTTGAAACCGCGCGGGAAACCCTTCTCCTCGACGACGGAGTCGTAGACGTTCCCGATGCGGTGCATCCCGTCCCACGGCTCTGAAAGTATCCACTCCCGCACCGGGTTGACGGCGTTCCTCGCAGCCATTTCGGAAAGGAACGGGTCTACGTTGCTCGAAGGAAAACCCCACTGCGCGCAGAGCGAAAGAATACGCCCCAGCGTCGCGTTCTTCACGTCGTCGCCGCAGTAGGCGCGCCCCGGCACGTCGATGATGCCCTCTTTCTTTATCTCGTCATATTTTACGCTGATTCCCGCGTAAGCGAGCAGCGCCTCAAGATTTGCGATAGTGCCCTTAGGACGCCCCGTCGTCTCGCTGATATGCACGAACTGCGGATAAGCGTGCCGCTCCTTATATTCCGAACGCGCCTTGAAACGTTCCAGCTTGCCAAGCATCGCCGCGCGCGTCTTTTTAAGGCCGTGCTTCGCGGCGTAGTCGTTCCAGTCGGACAGCTTCTCGCCCTCGTCGAAGTCAGGATAGACGAAAGGGACGCCCGTCTCGTCGAATATTTTAAGCGCGGCCGCGCCCCCGGTGTTCCCCATGCGCTTATAACGGTCGTTGTCGGCTGCGATGACGAATTCAACGGAAGGCCATAGCTCGCGGACGTTCTGTATAACGGGGCGCAGGTTGCCGGCGTCGGCCGCCGCTATCACGTCGTCCCCCGTCGCTTCCGCTATGGAACAGCCGGTGGCCCAGCCTTCGCACACCCAGCAGCGCGGAGAAATCTGCGCCGGCAGGCCGCGTTTTTCCCCTGCGGCTTCCTCCTTTCCACCCCCTAGAATAAGCTCACGCGACGCCGACGGAGAGCCCCCTTCGCCGTAAGGCGAAGCCGAAAAACTTCCACAGGGCTCTCCTAGCGCCCTATGAAGTGATCTGAGCCCTAAAATTTAGACAAATAAAGAAGCCCTCCAGTACAGTAACGTATAAAATAGTACAAGGAGGGCT
>URAG01000027.1 GCA_900545755.1 uncultured Cloacibacillus sp.
AGCCCTCCTTGTACTATTTTATACGTTACTGTACTGGAGGGCTTCTTTATTTGTCTAAATTTTAGGGCTCAGATCACATAGCGGGGCGGCTCTTTCGCATTGCAGGCAAGGAAACGGCTAAATTTCCATCTCCAGCAGCGCCATGCCGAGCGCTTTTCCGTGTTTGTCCATCGCCAGGCTGCGCGTTACGCCGCCGCCTAGCGACTGTTCGAGCACGAAATTCAGTCCGCATATTGAATCGACTTCGTAACGGGTGACTTTGCCTAGACATATGCTGCGGTACCATTCTTTTACGCGTTCTGCGGTGAGTTTTTCTTTCAACATCTGGTAGTCCGCATCGTCGTAAGGTATGACGCAGATATTGCTTGTGTTGCCTTTGTCTCCGGTGCGCGCGTGAGCTATGTCTCCTAAACGTATCTTTTTACCCATTGTTTACACCTCGCGCCACTCAATGCTTGTTTTGACGTCTTTTTTCGGGATCAGGATATTTTCGACGGAGAGCATCTGGTCTACGTCGCTCGTTATGCCGGAACTTCCGGCAGGGCCGTTGATGTACATGCACTGCACTTCGCGCACGACTTTAGTCACGGATTCTTTAGTTTTTCCACGTGCAGCGACACGGAGACGTATTTCGCCGTGCGGCGCTGGCGTGTATCTGCCTGAGATGTCTTCGCCGTAGAGAGAGCTGTATCCTATGTAGTCGACGCGGAATTCGTCGGGGACGGTTCCGGTCAGTTCAAGGCGTTTTCTCACGATGTCCGCCGCGAGCCGCGCGCGGGCCATCGCGTTTGTGCCGCCGAAGCTTATCTCAGCTTCGCCTATCCAACAGTCCTGATATCCGATGTTGACCTTCCATGTATCGGTCAGTCCTTTTGACGACGCGCCGCGTGCGAGGACGAGATTCTCACCTTTTTGCTCGAAAGTCACGTGCGAGAAGTCCGCTATACCGTCAGGAGTGACGTAATGCGACGGATCCCCGATTTCGTAAAGGAGCTGTTCGCGGCATATATCTACGCAGACGAGGCCGCCCGAGCCTTCCGGCTTTGTGATAAGAAAGTCCCCGCTTTCGTCGATTTCTGCGATAGGCTGTCCAAGACGGTGAAGTTCCGGCACGTCTTTATAACCGGGGTCGGCATAGTATCCGCCCGTGAGCTGCGCCGCGCATTCCATGAGATGACCCAGCAAAAGCGCCTGACCGAGTTTGTCACGCTGCGTGTCGTTCCAGCCGAATTCGTGCTTCAGCGGGCCGACGAAGAGCGCAGGGTCGGCTACGCGTCCCGTGATGACTATGTCGGCGCCTTGGTCGAGCGCTTCGCATATTGGGTCTGAACTGAGATACACGTTTGCGGATATGATACATCCGTCGAGCGTGCGCAGCGGCTCGCCTCTGTCCCATAGCGGATTATCGTAATAATCACGCACCCTGTCGAGAATATCGTCGCCGCGCACCATGGCAATTTTAAGACCGCGGACGTTCTGTTCGCGCGCTATTTTTACGATAGCGTCCACAGCCGCAGGCGGGTTCGCGCCGCCCATGTTGGAGACTATCTTAGTGCCGAAGCGCTTCGCAAGTGGCAGGATGCACGTCATGCGCTCTTCGAGCATAGGGTTGTAGCCTTTTGTCGGGTCTTTCAACTTTTCCTTCTGCGCCGCTGCGATGGTGCGTTCGGCAAGGCATTCGAAAACAACGTAATCCAGCCTGCCTTTTTCGAGTAGCTCTATATTAGGCTCCAGGCGTTCCCATGTGCAGCCGCCCGAGCCGCAGCCTATGCGTATTTTTTTCAAATTGCAGATACCTCCCCAATCATCCGAGGCTGAAGGCGCACTATGATTCTGCGTCTTCGCCGATCATCCAGAAGAGCATTTTGCGTTTGAACCGGTCGAACGCTAGCATTATCGCCACAAATACGACCATCGTTACGAGCAGCCCGGCGATGACGCGGGCATAATCCGAGAAGTCGGCGTAATACTGGACGAAGTGGCCTAGGCCGGAGTCTGTGGCGAACATTTCGGCAACGGTGAGCAATATGAACGAAAAGTTCAGCGCAGTCGCCGCGCCGCTAAAAATCAGAGGCGACGCCGCCGGTATAACCACAAACAGCAGCTTGCGCCAGCCCGACATTTCAAGCACCTTCGCGTTGTCCAGATATTTCTGGTCTATAAGCACGATGCCGCTGATTGTTCCGCTCAGGAAGGGCCAGAAGCTGCCCATGAAAATGACCGCCACAGACGATATGTAGAACGTCGGCATTATCGCGATCAAATACGGCGTCAGCATAGACGGTGGGAGCGGACTCAGCATGAATATGATAGGCTGAAGAGCCTGGTTCGCCTTAGGGTGCAGCCCGATTATTATTCCTAGCGTAATGCCGCAGAAAGCTCCTATGAAATATCCTGGAATCAGCAATCCCATAGAGCTGAAAAACGACTCAATCAGCCGTGGGCGCGCGTCCAGCAGCGCTTCCCCTATCTTTGCAGGCGTCGGGAAGAACATCTGATCGATCACGCCGGATTCCGTCGCCAGAGTATACGCGGCAAAAAGGAACACGAGGATGACCGCCGTGTTCCCATATCCGCGCAGAACAGACTGCGTTTTTTTCATAGTATTAATTAGCTATTGGTTATACTTTACGTAACGCTCTGCAAACTCCTTGTAGCGCTTGTTGTCGGGCTCTCTCTGCTGAAGCTCGTCGAGAGCTTCCTTATAAAGAGTTGCGTTTAGGTGGTCTTCAACGTTGATGCCGTCTGTCTGGGCATATTTGAGTTTGCCGAGCAGTTCCCACATGTAACGGACGCCGTTGCTCTTGGGGTCAGATTCGAAGACCTGGTTTGTCTCAAGCAGCATTATGCGCGACTGTTCTTCGTCAAGCTTGAGGTACTTCTCATTAATCTTCACGCACTCTTCTTGATTATCAAGGAGGAAAGCCTCAGCACGTATCCAAGCGCGCAGGAAAGCCTTGGCTTCTTCCGGCTTCTCTTTTATCCATTTGTTTTGGCAGACCGGACGGCAGCAGACGTGCATCGGATCAAGGTCGTTGGTCCAGGTGAGAATCTTGAGTCCAGCGGCAAGAGCCTGAAGGTAGGTGGAATTTGTGCCGATGCCGACATCGGCTTTGCCGGATTTAACGGCCGCAAGTACGTCGCTTGGTTTCTTAAACTCCATTATGGTGCAGTCCTTCGACGGGTCGTAGCCTGCGCGCATCATGGCTCCACGCCATACAATGTCGGGAGTGTACATACGTGCGACAGCGACTTTTTTGCCGACGAAGGATTCCATCCCCTTATAATCGAAATTCGGGGCTGCATAGACAGGCATGCCGCCGGATACATAGCCGCCGAAGATGCAGAAATCCGCCCCCTTAGTTACGAATGTCAGCGGCGCGGCTGTGCCGAAGGAAACCGCTATATCCACTTTGCCGGCCTGGAGCGCGCCGAGCGCGTCGGTCGAGTTCGTGAACGGCACGAGTTCCATCGCGACGCCTTCCTCTTTGTCGAAGCCTTTTTCAATGGCTATAAAGCCGAGTATGTTGCCTGTCGCTGGATTATAGGCCACTTTAAGCGGGACGGGAGCCGCGAACGCAGCGGCGGAAAGAACCAAAAGCACGGCCGCAGCCATAACACCAATACGCTTGATCATCTGTCATTTCTCCTTTGTTGTTCAATACCGTTTGCTGGTCAATTTTTTCAAGCACGGCGGCTTAAAAACTAATGTTGCTGTGCAGCATACGCATAAGCGTATTCCGCAGCCCGATCATCGCCGAGTCTTCAAACATTTTGTCCTGCGACGGTTTTTCACCACTGAATTTGTAATCATATATTGCGCGTCCCACACCCGCGCCGAAGACGAAGATTCTGCTTGCGAGCAACATCGCCTCGTCAACGTCGTGTGTAACAAAAATAATCGTCTTTCTGTTTTCGCCCTCTTGCATCCACAGCTTCAGAATCATTTGCTGCAGGTGTCCGCGGGTTACCGCATCAAGCGCGCCGAAAGGCTCGTCCATAAGCAGGACTGGCGGGTCCAATGCGAATGCGCGGCATATTGCGCAGCGTTGCCTCTGTCCGCCGGAGAGCTGGAACGGATATTTTTGGTAAATGGACTCGTCAAGGCCGACGTCCTTCAACCCGCGAAGCACTTTCTCTTTTAGCTCAGCTTTCGGGACGTTCTTGAATTTCTGCTGTAATGCGAGCCGTATGTTCTTCCCCGCGGTAAACCAAGGGAAAAGGCTGTAATCCTGAAATACTACGCCTCTGTCTAGCCCGGCGCCGCGCACGGAACGTCCGTCTATCAGAATTTCACCGGATTCCGGCTCTGCCAGTCCTGCCATCAAGCGGAGGAACGTGCTCTTGCCGCAGCCCGATTCTCCTAGGACGCATACAAATTCGCCTGAGTCTATCCCTAAATTGAGATCCTTCAGGACTTCTTCATCTTTATAGCCGAAGCATATGTTTTTTACCGAAATAGCAGGCAATTCTGTACCCCTTCCGTAACGATTGGGAGAAGAAATACAGCCTTGTTATATCTTTCAGTGCATAGTCACGCTCTATTTACCAACGGACACATGCCATATAAAAAAGAATTACACACATATTAAGAAGCACTGCTCAAGATACAAACTATGACGGAACAGAGCTTCTTACAATACGAGATTGCTTCAATTTTTTCTAAAAGATAAAACTAACGAGGAGCGCGATGCGCTTATATCAGGAAAGGGAGAGTGCTTCCGTGCTCTGCTCGTCAAGGCTGCAATGCTGCACGTGCATTGTCGCTTCACATCAGGTGAAAGGGCAGAGCATAAAAGTTCCTCCTTAGATTACACAAGTAAAGCGAATTTCCCCAATGCCGTTATTTTGCAGAACGCAAGAGGTATCCGCCGCTTTTTAATGATATTATGGAAACACCGCGCGGTCAAGAAAGTTTATGGTTGTATGGAGGTAAAACTACGGTTCGATGATAATATCTATCGATCTCGCGTTCCGCAACAGCGCCGCGCCGCGCGCTGTATAATTTAGTGCGGAGCGTTGATCTTTTCTAAGGGGGCGGCGGTATGGAGTTTCGGGGGCGCGGTAGGCTGTTCAGCTACGGGCTGGCGGCGGCGGTTACTTTTATATGGAGCGTGACTTTCGTATCGACGAAGTATCTGCTGACATATCTCGAGCCGGGGGAGATACTGCTTTACCGCGTCGCCGTCGCTTACGCGCTCTTCGTCGCGTTCGGCCCGCGTCCGCTGCGGCTTGCGGGGCTGCGCGGGGAGTTGCGTTTTGCCGCGGCTGGGCTGCTTGGCGTGACGCTCTACTTCCTCTGCGAAAACACTGCGCTTTCATACAGCACGGCCTCGAACGTCGCCATGATCGGAGGCACCGCGCCGCTCATCACGGGCGTGGCGGCGCACTTTTTCACGAAGAACGAGAAACTTTCCCGCGCCTTCGCGGTGGGCAGCGTCCTCTGTCTTGCTGGCATTTTCCTCATAATCTGCAACGGGCGTTTCGTGCTGAAGCTCAATCCGGCTGGCGACGTTATAGCGCTCTGCGGGGCCTGCGTCTTCGCGGCCTACAGCCTTATAGTGAAAGGGACGGGCGCGGATTACACGCCGGTGCAGGTTGTGCGCAAGATGCTATTTTACACGCTGCTTTCGCTGCTGGCGCTGGCGGCGACGCCGGTCATAGACTTGCACACGACGCGGCTCGCGCGTCCTGCGGTCGCGGCGAACATCCTTTTCCTCGCCGTCTTCGCCTCGGCCTTTTGCACGTGGGCGTGGAACATCGTGATATGGAACCTCGGCGCGGTGAGGGCGAACAACCTCATCTATATTACGCCGCCGCTTACGATGCTTTTTTCCGCAATCGTCCTCGGCGAGCGCATAACGCCCTTTGCCGTCGCAGGCGGTGCGCTGATACTCGGAGGGGTATATATTTCCCAGCGGGTAGGAAGGGCCGGGACGCCTGCGGCGCAGGAGTAAAAGCAACGGCGAAGGCCCCAACGCTTTGCCCGGGATGCTTCGCCGTCTGTTTTTTACGTTTTTTGCGCCTTTTGCGCCGGTTATGTTTTCTCGACCTTCACCTGAATCGACTTGAGCACTGGGAAGCCCGATATCGGGTCTGAGACGTCGTCGTAGGTTATTTCGTTTACGTTTTCGTCTACGAAGCCGTGGGTGTGCTGCATCGATCCTTTGAATATCTCTTTCGGGTGCATCACCTGCGCCGTAGTCTCGAAGCTGCCTATGCGCGAGGCGACGCGGACTCTGTCTCCGTCTTTTATGCCGAGCGCCGCCGCGTCGTCCGGGTGCATCTCGAGGCGTCCGTGCGGCTCGGCTTTGTAGAGCTGCGGGACGTTGCGGTATCTCCCGTGGAAGTATTTCTGCTTTCTCGCGCCGGTGGACAGGAGTATCGGGTATTCCGGGTCAGGGTTCGCGAGCTGGTGCGGCGCGTGGTATTTGGGGATGCCGTCGATGCCCGGTATCTTCTTGGCTTCGAGGTGCGCGCTGTAGAATTCGACTTTCCCGGTAGGCGTGTCGAAAAAGCGCGTCTCTCCAGCCGCGAGCTTCGCCTCGTGCTTTTCGCACGGGTTTTCCCCGAAGATGAAGCCGCCCGGCGCAGTGTGTAGGTCCGCCGTCGTGTAGCCCGTCGGCTTCAGCAGCCATTCGTTGAGCTCGTGGTCGTCCTTCCACGGGAAGTATTCGCCAGCGCCCATGCGCTCGGCCAATCCTTTCATAAATTCGTATTCCGTCTGAAGGCCATTGTCGATGTACTTACCCGTTATGAAGGCGGCGCGCAGCGAGCCGTTGAAGAACATTTCCTCTCGTTCGAGGTACGAAGCCGCCGGAATAATGTAGTCAGCCATCGCCGCCGTCTCGGTGATGAAGAGGTCTTTCACCGCGAGCAGTTCGAGGCTTGAGAGGGCCTTGCGCACTTTCGCCGAGTTCGCGTTCGTTAGCACGGGGTTCGCGGCGGTCATTACGAGCCCTTTGAAGGGGTATGGCTTGCCGCTTATTATCTGGTCCATGAGCATTCCCGTGTGGCATTCCTGGCGCATTTCGTACAGCACGGGGAAGCGCTCCGCCCCTATCGGGCCGAGCTCCATTAGCGGTTTTTCTTTATAGAGGGTCAGCTCCGGCAGGCCGAAACCCATCGGTATCCTCATGCCGCCTTTTCTGTCCGTCGCCCCGGCGAGGGCGTCTATCATCGTTATCGTCCTTATGTTGTTGACGCCGTTGACGTGGTGCTCGAGGCCGCAGCCGGCCCAGCTCGCTATACGCGGCCTGGCGGCGGCTATTTCGTCCGCTATGCGCATTACCGTCTCTTCCGGCACGCCGGTGATCTCCGTCACTTTTTCCGGCGTGAATTCCTGCGCGTATTCGGCGACTTTGTCGTAACCTACTGTAAAATTGTCTATGAAATGGTGGTCCACAATGTCGCGCCGTATCATCTCGCGTATTATCCCCCACGCGAGAGCCCCGTCCGTGCCGGGGCGGATCTGTACGTAAATGTCGGCCTGGCGGGCGATTTCCGTGTAGCGCGTGTCTACGACCATGAGCTTCGCGCCGCGTTCGCGCCCTTCGTTTATCGCCTGCATCCAGTGGGAGTGAGATATGGGCGCGTTGGTGCCCCAGTTGATTATGAGCCCGGCGTTCGGATAATCCGCGAGGGGCCAGCAGCCGTAGACGAGGTAGAAGGCGATGTGGCGCGAAGCGTAGCACTGCGTGTCGTTGGAGAAATAGTTCGGCGTCCCGACTGCGTGCGCGAAGCGCCGCGCAAGGTGTTCCTGCTGCGCGAAGTCTATCCCTTCGCCCTTCCAGATGCCGATTGCGTTCGGGCCGTATTTTTTCTGTATCGCGGTCAGTTTCGCGGCAATCTCGTCCATCGCCTGCTCCAGCGGTATCTCGCGGAAATTTCCCGCGCCGTCGCGCTTGAGCGGCTTATAAAGCCGTTCGGGCCTGTTGAGCCAGGTGACGGCGGAACTGCCTTTTATGCAGATCCTTCCCTTGCTGCAAATATGGTTTGGATCTCCCTCTATGTCCACGACTTTGTTGTCTTCTATGTGCGCGATTATACCGCATAGCGTCCCGCACATGCGGCAGGTTGTGGCTACGCTTTTTCTATCTGTCATTTTCGCCGTCGCCTCCGTCGTCGCTGCATCTGTGTTTCATTCTCTCCGCTAGCTGTATGTCGACGCGCTTGCGCACGCGCGCGGAGTATTCTTCTATCTCCTCGTAATTGAGCGCCGCCGCTATGCAGTGGCCTACGCAGCGCGGCTTCCCTCCGCAAAGGTCGCATTTGCGGCTTACCTGGAGCTTTTCGTCGAAATGTATGTTGCCGTAGGGGCAGGCGAGGCTGCACATCTTGCACCCTGCGCACCGCTCCTGCTGTATCACTACGGCGTTAGTCACAGGGTCGCGGACTATCGCGCCGGCCGGGCAGACTGCCATGCACCACGGCTCTGCGCAGTGCAGGCAGGTCATCGGGATGACGGCGTGCTCGTCTATGTAATGGTTCACCCGTATCATAGAAGCTTTGCGTTCGCATGTTTCCTTGGAATTTGCGAAGGCGCAGGCCAGCTCGCAGTTGCGGCAGCCGACGCATTTCGACGTATCCATGGTTATTATCTTCATCGTCTATACCTCTCTTATACGGCTCCGTCTATTTCTCAAAAAGCCTGACGTTCAGGAAGGAGTCCAGCTTCGCCGGAGGACATTCGACGGCGATGCGGCGGCGGATTATCGGGCGCAGCCTGCCGAAAGTCGCTACGGCCTCCGGCGTCCCGACGAGGCAGATGCCGGCGATGAAGCCGTCTTTGTAGCATAGTTTGCAGTAGCCGTAGCCGGCCTCAGCGTCGTATGTAAAGGAGTCGTCTATATCCGCCGCGTTGAATTTCCCCATCGACGCCACAGTGACGCCGAACATCTGCGTGACGTTCATGTTGAGGCTTCCCCTGTACGCCGTGTTCCGCCCCGCCATGTTCGCCCCCGCGACGCTTCCCATCTCCATGGCTGTCGGCCACAGGGCGTGCGTCACGTGTTCGTCACCGAAGGCCGAAGGGCCGGCCGCCGCGTCGCCCGCGGCGTAGACGTTTTCGACGTTCGTCCGCATGTGCGGGTCTACCGGCACAGTTCTGCCGTATTCGACCCCGCTGCCTTCCAGGAACGATATGTTTGCCCCGACGCCCGCGCCGACGATGATGAAGTCGGCGAGTATGTCGTCCTGCCCTTTCAGTTTTATGCGGAATCCGCCGTCTTCTTTCACGATTTCCTCGGTTATGGTCGATGTCCGCACGTCTACGCCGTATTCGTCCATTCTGCCCGCCATGACGGCGCTTGCCTTTTCGTCAAGGACGAGCGGCATCAGCCTGTCCGCTATCTCCACGAGTGAGACGTCAAGGCCGAGCGAGCGGGCCGCCCACGCAGCCTGGAGCGAGACGAAGCCGGAACCGATTACGAGGACTTTCCTGCCGCGCTTGAAGGCCTCGATCAGTCCGTCGAGGTCGCGCCTCGTCCATAGATGATATACGCCTGGCTGGCATATGCCCTTGACCGGCGGCCACAGGGCGCTGGAGCCGCTCGCTATGAGCAGGCTGCCATATTTCAGTTGTCTGCCGGAGCCGAGAGAGAGGACGCTGCCGTGCGCGTCGAGAGACACGGCTTCGTCCTCGATGTATTTCACGCCGAGTCTGCCGAACTCGTCGGCATATGGCAGGAAGAGCTTGTCGTATGACAATTTGCCCCGCAGGACATAAGGTAGCAACACTCGAGAGTAGGCTCTACCGCCCTCTTTGGATATAACTGTGACGGGGGACTCTTTGTCGTATCTCCTGAATGCCTTGACGGCCGCAAGGCCGGCCGCACCGTTTCCGATAATAACAGCTTCCACCGCTATCGCCTCCAAAGCATATGAGAGAGGTTCATTGAAGAAGTGGTTATTTCTAGTGCCGTATGCCATTATAACAGCGTGCTGAGGCGGCGCGTATATGGGAGATTACAGCTTTCGCCCTCGTTCGATGTGTGCGGGTACATATTGCGGCGCGCGGCGCTTTTGCAGTCGCGCGCCGTATGTCTTAAGCTAGAGATTTAGAGGTTCCGCAGCTGGCTTCCCGTGCTTGAACACGCGCATATTTCCGCGCAGGGCTTTAATGTCTTCAAGCGGGTCGCCGTCGAGGATGAGGAAGTCGGCGAACTTCCCTTCTTCGAGAGTGCCGTAGTCTCCGCTGATACCTATCATTTCCGCGGCTCTGCCCGTCGCCGCCGCTATGGCTTCCATTTTGGTCATGCCGTAGAGCGACATATGCTCTATCTCGTCCGCCGATCTGTCGTGCCCGACCCACGGGACGCCCGCATCCGTGCCCATCGCTATCTTGACGCCGCGGCTGTGATACAAGCGGAACGACTCTATGACGGCTACATATTTTTCTTCGACTTCAGCGCGCTCGTATTCTTTGAAAAACGCCGCGAGCGTCGGCACCAGCCACACACCGCGCGCCGCCATCTCGTCAGCCAGCTTTTTCGCGGCGTCGGAGCCAGGGTCGAGCAGCTGGCCGTGTTCTATAGTGTCAACGCCGTTCATCACTGAGTTGAACACGCCAGCAAAACCGCAGCAGTGCGCCGCGACTGTTTTCCCCATCTTGTGCGCCTCGCCAGTCGCCGCGGCGATCTCCTCGGGCGACATATATATAGTGTCTGCGATCATAGAATGGTTGACGCGCATTTTCGGCCTTGCATATCCGGCGGTCGGCATTATCTTTATCACGTCCGCTCCGCCGCGTATCTGTTCCCTGACGCCTTTCACAAATTCTCCCGCGCCGTCGCAGGCCATCCCGAAATCCGTGCAGTGCCCTCCCGTTATCGTAAGCGGATGCCGCGCGCATATCATATCCGGCCCCGCGACTCTGCCTTCGCTTATGTAATCCCTGAATTGCACGTCGAGATCGAATATCCCGCCGAGATCGCGGATGAATGTTACGCCGGAAAAAAGCATTTTGCGCAGGTTGGCCTCTATCTTCAGGCACAGGGAAGAAATCGGCTCGTTGAGGTACGCGAGCCTGTCCCATGTGTAGGGCTCCATAAATACGTGCGTATGTGCGTTGATCATCCCCGGCATTATCGTTTTTCCGGCGCAGTCGGTCACCTCGCAGCCGTCCTGCGAAAAGTCCGCCGTGCGCCCGACGGCGTAGACGCGTTCGTCCTCGACGAGAATGGCCCCGTCACGGACGGGCGCGCCGCCCTTTCCGTCGATAAGCAGAGCGTTGATAAAGAGCTTTTTCAATGGAACCACATACTCCTTTCTCTAGAACGGCCCCCAGTTGAGAGCCTGGGCCAGCGTACAGGTCAGCATTCCGAGCGCAAGGTTCGCAAGGAATATTTTGCTGATGAATTTAAGATATCTCGTGTACGGCACCTTTGCTATGCCGATGCTGATAAGCATGAGCGGGGCCGTTATCCACAGCATGTTGGAGAGGCCGTCGCCTATCTGGTAGGCGAGCACGGCGACCTGTCTGTTTACTTCAAGGATATCGGCTATGGGGACCATAATCGGCATCATGACGACGGCCTGCGCCGAGCCTGAGTTGATGAAAAAGTTGACGAGCGTCTGAATGACCGCCATCAGCGGCGCGCACACCAGAGGCGAAAAATCGGAGAGAGGCAGCGTAAGGTAGTATATTATCGTGTCCAAAATTTTCCCGCTGCTCATTATGGCGTTGATCGCGTTCGCAAATCCGACAAGGAGGCAGGCGCTCACCACGCTTTTCGCCCCGTCGATAAATTCGGAAGCTATCCTGCTCGGCGTCTTTTTTGCTATGACTCCGGCTAGCACGCCCATAACGCCGAAGACGGTAGAACATTCGGCCATCATGAATCCAAGGAATATAGTTCCGTAGACTATATACGATATGCCCGCGATAAAGACGGCCAGGACGGCCTTATGCGTATTCGTGAAATCCGAGAGCTGCGATTCTTCCGCGGCGAGATGTTCGTAGCTTCCCTTCTCACACAAGCTCTGCGACGGGTCTTTTCTCACTTTTTCCGCATATCTCAGAAGGAGCGCCGAGCTTACTATGAGATATCCTATCATCAGCGCGATGCGCACCGATATGCCGGAGGTGAATGGAAGCCCGGCGATGCCCTGCGCTATGCCGAGACTGAACGGGTTGAGGTAGGCCGCGCCGTAGCCGAGATTACAGCCTATTACAGGGAGAGCCACGCCCACCAGCGGGTCATATCCCATTCTTACGGCGAGCGATATCAGAAACGGTACGAACACCATAGCCTCAAGAGACATCCCAAAGGTGCCTCCGCATATTTCAAAAAACGCGATAAGTAGTACTATCAACACTTTCCGGCTCCGTTCAGACCGGAATTTCGTGACGAGCCACGTCATAAGCGACTCGACCGCCCCGGTGGAATTGAGGATGCCGAAAGCCCCTCCGATAAGCAGGAGGAAGGATATTATCGCAGCCGAGTTGATTATGCCGCGGTTGAAAGACATTGCAAACTCAGGTAGCGATACGGGGCTCTGCTCGACCGTGTGATAGGTTCCTGCGACCACAGCCGTGCGTCCGGTGCTTGGGTCGGCGGCCCTTTCAAACTCTCCGGCTGGCAACACATAGGTAAGCGCAGTTGCGAACAGCGTTAGGATGAAGATGAGAACCAGAGGGTTCAGATCTCCTATTTTGCTCAAGCGGTGTGATGACATGTTAAAGCGTCCTCCTTGATGTCCGGCAAAAAGCCATGAATTACAATTGCATCAGTCTATGGCACGGACACAAAAACGAAAATATGTTGCGCGACATAATAACGTGGGGCGCCGTGTTGCGTCTCCACATAACTATGCGTGAAGCGTCTGCGGCGGAGGTGCTCTGACAGCTACAGATTTGTGATGAAGTTTGTATATATGAGGCCGTACATTATGCTCGCGGCCTGTATGTCGAACCAGTCCATCGGGTCGTCCATGCCGTACCCTAGGAGCTCTTCTATTTTTTTAATCCTCTGGTAAAGGGTGTTGGGGTGGATGTTCAGCTTTTTTGATACGTATCCTACCGACTTGTTGAAGCGGGAATAGTAGAAAAGCGTCATAAGCAGATCCGTCCCGCGCGTCTTGTCGTACTCTATTATCGGCGCGAGTATGTCTTCAAGATAGGCGCCGATGTCCTCAGGGTTCTGCGCAAGCAGCAGCCGTAGCGCCCCCATGTCGATGTAGTTGAAGCTCTTCCTGTGTATAAAGTATTTTTTTATTATGCGCAGGCATTGGCTGGCCTCCCAGTAGCATTTGCGTATGCTGTACGGAGCGTCGTAGAGGCGGCTTCCGCTGACGGTGAGGTTGCTTCGTTCGGCGGTAATTGCGCCGATGAGCTTGTCCACGATGTTCGAGTATCTATGAGCGCTGACTTTCGTCTCTCCGCACGAGACGATTACGCAAACGTCGTTGTATTCCGGTACGACCGCGCATTTCAGCGCAAGGGACGTCACCGCCCGCTCTATCGTGCCTAGCATGTTTATTCCGCTCTGTCTCTCGCAGTAGTCCATGTGGTTTTCCGCTTCGGGCGCGACGATAAGCAGTACGAAATATTTGCCGCTTTTCGCAAGGCCTACTGTGTCGAGCTTTGATACTAGGGAAGCGTCTTTCTTTCCTGATAGGATTGTGGTCAGGATTTCGTTTTTCAGGTTTTTGTTATATTCACCGACGGCGACTTTTTTCAGCCAGACGAAGGATAGGAAAGTGATGAGTGTATCTATGAGTATCCTCTCTTTTTCAGGTATTGTGCGGAGCCGGGAGCGGAAAGCCAGAAGGCCATACGCCGTTCCGCCATGCCGTATCTGAGTGAGGAAGAGGAAGCCGTCCTCGTATTCCACGGAGAACCATGTTTTTTTTGAAAGTCCGCCGCCGCGTACAAATTCCGCGATATTGTCAGGAAGCGCCGAAGGAGCCCCTTCTCCTGCCTGGGCCAGCACTTCGAAAAAGATGTTGTAAAGGGTCATGGGAAATGACGTATGGGAATAGGCGAATTCAAGCATCTCGCCGAACTCAAGCCCCTTCTGGAACAGTGCGCCGAACATTGAGCCGGCTACCGAGGCGTAGCGCGCCGCGTCCCCACTCCGGCTTAGGCAGCTCGTCAAATGCAGTATCTCCTGTTGTAGCACGGCGTTCTCTGCGTTAGCGTTTTTCAGTTGTCTATGCATCGAAACCATTCCAGCGAATTTTTCCGCAAGAGCTACGTCGTCAGGGGCGGCCGGCGCGTAGAGCGCGTGATCGATGACGACCATGAGGCCGTCGGCTTCGCCGCCGCGCATGACCGGGCAGACGATGAGCGACGACGGCTCGTAGTAGAGGCCGTCGTCGAAGCGTACTATTTCCGCAAGAGGAGCCATTTCTTCAATGAATTTTTTAAGATGGTAAGAGTCGGATATCACTTCGCTTTTTCCGGAGACGGAGATTTTGCCATATACCCCCTCCAACGCCGGAGGCAGCCTCATTCCCTCAAATTTTCTTTCGAAGCCGAACGCGTTTTTCAAGTACATGGAGTTTTTACCCTCGTCGTAGAAGTAAAGCAGCACGGCTTTGGCTTCCGGAAGTTCCGACGCAAGGCAGTTGAAGAAATGTGTGTAAAAATCCGGCGTACCTGCAAGGCGTACGAGATCTTTATATCCGGCTCTGCCGGCGTGTCCTTCTACAATGCCCATCCCTGCACCCCTCTTATTATTGGATATATGGATACCGGCACATATAGTATCTTCATTATGTGGATATTAACACATTGAGAGTTAATCGTACAAATAATACAATAACTCGCATTCGAGGAGTATCCACTCCTTGTCGTTGTTTTATCATTTATGCAACTTAATACCACAGAAAAGGAGATGGCTTGCTGTATGTCTGTCAAAGAAAGTAAGACCCCTAGCTTTGCATCGTCGTTAATGGTGCTTGTGGCGATAGTCGTGATCCTGATGGTCGGTATATTGGTCCTGCATGTTGATTTGCACATATTGCTGATACTCGGCCTCATGGCTACCATACTTATCGGTTTCTCCCAGGGAATAAGTTTCGGGCGCTTCACCGACGGCATGGCTGCCGGCGTCACGAAGGGGCTGCCCGCGATGTTCATATTTATACTCATCGGCCTTCTTATCGGCTCGTGGATATCTGCTGGGACTGTACCGGCTCTTATGTATTATGGGCTGAAGCTTGTTTCTCCGGCTGTATTTCTCCCGATGGCCTTCCTTCTTTGCTGCCTGACATCCCTTTGCACGGGGACGTCCTGGGGTACGGCTGGTACCATGGGCATAGCTATGATGGGCATGGGGATCGGACTCGGGATGCCGCCGGCGTGGGTGGCCGGAGCCGTGGTTTCCGGAGCAGTATTCGGAGACAAGATGTCCCCGATATCCGACACGACAGTCCTCGCTTCCGTCTCGGCGGGAGCAGGACTCTACGACCATATCAAAGCGATGCTCTATACCACTGTGCCCGCGTTCGTCATTACGGTGACGCTGTACGCCGTCATGGGGCTCAGCTACGCCAACGGCGAGCTTGATATGAAGGACGTCTCGCAGATCACCGATACGCTTGCGAAGAGTTTCAACCTTAATCCTATCGTTATGATTCCATTCTTCGTCCTGCTCGCGCTCAGCCTAATGAAGGTCCCGGCGACGGCGGCGATGATAATCGGCGCTTTCACCGGAACGGCGGTCGGCGTCGTTTTTCAGGACATGACGGTGGCACAGGCGCTCACCGCCATGAACTATGGATATACAGCGAAGAGCGGAGTGGAGCTCGTCGACAAGATTCTCGTCCGCGGCGGAATCCAAAGCATGATGTGGACCTTCTCGCTCTCGTTCATAGCGTTGTCGCTCGGCGGCGCCCTTGAGGAGTCCGGCTTCCTTAAAACGCTCATCCACGGCCTTATGGCGAAGGTCCACAGCGTAGGCACGCTCGTGCTCACCGTCATTGCGACATGCACGGTTTCCACGGCGGCGATGGCCGAGGTCTATCTCGGGATCATACTAAACGGAACCGTGTATAAGAAATTCTTCGACGAAAAAGGGTTGAAGCCAGAAATGCTGAGCCGCCTCACAGAAGAAGGCTCAACATGTATGGGGTCTATGATACCGTGGACGACGATGGGCGCTTTCATATCCGGAACGCTCCACGTCCCGACGTGGGAATACGCGCCGTTTGCATTCCTCAACTATCTCACGCCGCTTATTTCGATAATCTTCGCATACCTAGGCATTGCAGTATTTTGGAAGGGAACGGATAATAAGTTTTTCTCCGGCAAGAAACCGCCGGTTGCAAAATAGCCGCAGCGGCGAAGGCCGCCGCGTATGAAAGGAGTGGAAGTCCGTGCGCATTTTTGCTGTGAGCGGTTATTCTAAGACGGGCAAGACCGCCGTCGTCGAATCTCTGACGTCGTTCTTTACGTCGGGGGGATATTCCGTCGCCACGATCAAAGACAGCGGATGTCGCGGTTTGCACGCAGGGGATGAAACGTCTGATACTGGGCGTCATCGAAAATCCGGGGCTTCAGCCTCCATCCTGCTGAGCGGCGGACTGACTTCAATAATCTATGACCGGCGGCTTGGCGCCGCCGAAGCGCTGAAATTTCTGAATCATGACATAGTGATTATGGAGGGCTTCAAAGCCCTCCGTATCCCTAAGATAATCACGGCCTCCGACGCGGCCGGGGCTGACGCCGTATTTTGTGAAGAAGCCTTTGCTTTTTCAGGAAAGTTAGCCCTTGTCGCGCGCTCTTATAGGGGAAGGCCTGTGTTCGACTGTTTCGCGGATACGGCGCGGCTTGCGGAGCTCGCCTTGAATTCCGCGGCGAGCGGCCCGGACGTGGCCGCGGCACTTGCCGGAGAGCCGTATTGAAGGCTTCCGCCGTCATCCTTGCCGGAGGGGAAAGCCGCCGTTTCGGCAGCGACAAAAGCCTGCTTCGCGTCGGCGGGGAGCTTTTGGTGGAGCGCTCTATACGCGAATGGGGAGGGCTCTTCGAGGAGGTCGTGATAGCGTGCGGGGGGCGGAAGAAGTTCTTTCTACCCAGCGTCGCCGAAGCGGTGGACGTCTATCCGGAGCGCGGCCCGCTCGGCGGCGTCCACGCCGGGCTCGGAGCGGCGCGTTTCCCGTGGGTCTTCGTCGCCGCCTGCGACATGCCCGGAATAGACGAAGAATTTATAGCGGAACTCTTTCAATATGCGGACGACGGATGCCGCATCGTCCTGCCGCGCCACGACGGGATATTGGAGCCGCTCTGCGGCCTTTATCACAAAGATTGCTTTGCGGTGGCGGAGAAGATGCTCTCTGAAAACCGCAACTGCATACTGGATATGTACGACGTCGTGCCGGTCCGGTATGTGAAAACGAAAAATTGTTTTTTCAACGTCAATTACCCTAAGGACGTCGAACTTATAGGCCGCCGCACGCGGAACAGTTCGCGCAGCTTCAAGCGCAGGCTGATGGATTTTTGTTCTGAGAAAGGGTTGGATGATTGATGGACGGCAGCTTGTTTCAGGCCGTAGGGCTGGCGTTCGGCCGCAGGACGGGATTTGACCGCGAAGGGGCCATACGCACCTATTCGCGTAGACTGTTCGTCATAAGCGACAAAGAGCTAGAGAGCCTCGCCGTTGAGAAAGAGCGCAACGAGCGTCTGGGCCGTTTCTGGCGCGAAAGCACCTATTCCGCCAGGGAGGATCACGGGACCGCCGCCGACCACAGCTATATCGCAGGCGGGATCGACCTTTATGCGATGCTCCAGACCGTTGGCATGACAGGCGACGAAGCCGACGGGCGGCTCCTCTTTGCGGCGCGGAATTACAAGGCCGTCGTAGATCATCCAATGACCGGACGCTACTATTTCGGCAGCGACGGGTGCGCCGAAGCGCGGACCCCGCTGCTCGCCATGGAGAGTGCGCGGCTGGAGGAAGGCGGAGTCTGCGGGCTGTTCAGGCGCGGCAGCCATCCGCGTTTGTTCTTCGGGCAGCGGACGAAGGACGACGCCAACCAGTGCGCTTTCGTCCGCGACCTTTGCTGCGTACAGCCGGACGATATGCCCCCTGCGCTCGATATCTATTACGGAGGCAGGATCTGGGCCTCTCCGTCGCTCGCTTCGCTCGCCGCCGCACAGCCGGAGGTTCGTACCGCCGCCGCCGGCGGGAAACGCTATCTGTGCTTCGGGACGGATTTATGCGCGCTGCTCGCAAGGTACGGCATTGGCGAAGGGGCTTCCGCCGTAGTGGAATACGAAGGATCGCGCCGCAGCGTCATAAAAGATATACACGAGGGCGAATTCCTGCTCGCATGGTATTCCGTGAGCGAGGCCGACGGCGCGCCTGCTGCAAATTCGACCGACCTGAAAATATACGGCAAAGGCGTCGTTTTCGACGGGGTTTCCGCCCTGCGCTGCCTCTGTTCCGAAGGGCTACGCGCCGCTCTGCCGCAAAAAACGCCGTCTGTCTCCGAGAAGGAACTGCTTGCTTCGACGTTCTACTGCGCCGTTGAATCCGCAGGCAAGAGGCTCGTCTATTACTTCTCCCCGGAAGAACTGCGCGCCCTCTATCCGGTCAGGGAGATGGCATATCCCTACAACGACCATGAAATAGAAAAAAAAGTACGGTGCAGAGGCGTGCTTTTGGCCGATATAGCGGACAGCCTATGCTCGGAGGAAGGAAAGAAGCTCTCTCTCCCCGGAGAATGGAAGGTACAGTACCTGGAAGAGGACGGCTATCACGCGAATACACCGACATACATCGACAGCCTGGCCGAGGTCCGCGGCTATAAGCGCCCGATGCTGGCGCTGGAGAAGCGCGAGACTTTTGTATTCCCTGACGCCTATCATCACGACGACGTATCTTTCAGCGCGCCGGAGATCCGCTGCGCCTACCGCGCGGCGGACTCCGCCAACGAATCCGCGGTGAAAGGTCTGATGGGTGTTGTAATTCGCGAAGAGCCTGCCCCGATCTCGCTCCCTGCGTGCCGCGTCCTCATGTACGACGCGGATACGGGCGCGCTGATTGCGGAGAAGGTCGTCAGGGGAGCGCTTGACGGAATGCGCGCCGTCATTCAGGCTCCGCGACTTGAAAGATATACCGCGCTCGAGCCGCTTTCAGCCATGACGACGGCCGCCGAGGGCGCATGCATATGTTTTTACTATAAGGAGAAACCGTTCGTGATGTTTGCCGGAGGCTCCGGCGGGGCCGTCGAGCTCTTCGCCGGGAAAATGCCCGGGGCTGAAACGATACCGCCTTCGCGCGAAAGCGTAGCCGCGCTCGCGCTCTCGGGAGACGCCGCCGTACTCACAGGCCGGGACGGCGAATGCGGCGAACCGAAGCGCCGCCTCTACGTCGACGAAAGGGCGTTTGCAGGAGGCACGTCGCCTTACGGCTATGAAAGATACCTGCTTTACAGGTACGAGGGCTGGCGTCTCTCCGACGTCGCGAAGCGGCTCGGTATCGTGGGAAGCCGTTTTCGCGCCTGTCTCGCAGAAGGCGGCGTAGTCGATATAGAAGAGCCGGAGGAGTGCTTCGTCGCTTTCCGCCGAACGGAAAGCAAAGGGGTGCCTTACAATACCGCGGAGTATAAGCGTAAGACGAAAGAATTCCGCCGCCCGGCGCTCATAAGCATATACGACGGACGCGTAATCTGCTCCGGCGTAGTAAAATTCGCCGTTGAAAATTGAGAAACGCGCCGGACGTTTCTCCGCATGGTTGACAATTCGTCCCGCGGTCATTACAATGTCCCCATATTTGAAGAAGGAGGAGCAGTCGTGAAACTCAGCGCCATTTATTTTGCAAACAACATGATGATGTGCATGTGCTCTGAAGGCTCCTCTTGTGATTTACCGGGCGCCTAGAGCGCTGTACGCGAGAAATCATAAGACCGGGCCTTTCAGGGCTCGGTTTTTTTATGCACTGAAACCTTAACAGAAGGACGGATTTTATATGATCGAAATTACAGGTCTTGGGAAATATTTCGGCGACCACAAGGTCCTCTCCGATATTTCCCTGTCGGTCGGCAAGGGGGACGTCTTCGGGATAGTCGGGCATTCCGGAGCGGGGAAGTCGACTTTGCTGCGCTGCCTCAACGGGCTTGAAAGCTATTCTGAGGGCAGCGTCAAGGTCAAGGGCCGCGAGGTCAAGGATCTTGACGACGTGGAGCTGAAGCAGCTGCGCCGCGATATGGGGATGATTTTTCAGAATTTCAACCTCATGAACAGAAAGAACGTCTTTGAGAACATCATGTTCCCGCTCAAGGTATGGGGCACGCCGAAGGCCGAAGCTGAAGCGCGCGTGAACGAGCTGCTGGAGCTCGTCGGCCTGACGGCGAAGCGCGACGAGAAAGTGCGCAACCTGAGCGGCGGGCAGAAACAGCGCGTCGGCATAGCCCGCGCGCTAGCGCTGAATCCTGAAATCCTGCTCTGCGATGAAGCGACTTCGGCGCTCGACCCAAAAACGACGATTTCCATCCTCGAGCTGCTCATGGACATCAATAAAAAACTCAACGTGACGATCATAGCCGTCACGCACCAGATGGAAGTCGTCAAGATGATTTGCAACAAAGTCATAATCCTAGACGGCGGGCGCGTCGTAGATTCCGGAGACACGGACAAGCTCTTCCTCGCGCCTGGGCCGCAGCTCCGCAAGCTCATCACTGACGACTACGCGGTAATCCCACAGGGCACGAATATACGCCTGATGTTCCCGCGCGAGGTGGCGAACGACGCTATCATTACGAGCATGGCGCGCGACCTCGGCATAAACTTCTCGATAGTCGGCGGACGTATAGAGAAGTACCGCGAGACGGTGATGGGCTTCCTTATAATCCACGTAGACGATAAAGATGTTCCGCGTATCGAAAATTGGCTGAAAGATCACAAAATGTTCTGGGAGGTAATGGATAATGGGCGCTGAGCTTCTTTTCGCTCTTTGGGAAACGCTTTATATGGTTGTAGTATCGACGGTGTTGTCTGGCATATTCGGCTCCGGAGTCGCGATACTCATGATCATGACGGGGCCTTCGGGGCTGCGCCCCAACGCGCCGCTTTACCGCGTGCTTGATGTGGCGGTCAACCTGCTGCGCTCTTTCCCCTTCATAATATTGCTTATCGCGATAATCCCGCTGACGCGCATCATAGTCGGCACCTCGATAGGAAGCACGGCGTCGATCGTGCCGCTCACCATCGCGGCTACGCCATTTGTCGCGCGCCTTATGGAAGGCAGCCTGCTTGAAGTAGACCGCGGCGTCGTAGAGGCGGCGAAATCCTTCGGGGCTTCGACGTGGCAGATAATCTGGGGCGTAATGATAAAAGAGGCGATGCCTTCGCTCGTACTCAACTGGGCCGTAGTCGCGATAAACCTGCTCGGCTACTCCGCGATGGCGGGCGTAGTCGGCGGCGGCGGCCTCGGAGACCTTGCGATAAAGTATGGCTACAACCGTTTCCAGACGGACGTTATGATATACTCCGTCGCGATATTGATAGTCGTCGTCCAGGTCATCCAGTGCGTGGGCAACTATATCTACGAGAAGATTCGTTAAAAAAGCGTTCAACCGCTGTCCACGCGGCGGCGGAAAAATAAATAAAAAGGAGAAGAACGGAAATGAAGAAAGCTTTAGCGGCAGTACTGGCAGCGGTCCTTCTCGTCCCGGCGATAGCCTTCGCGGCGGACGACAAGGTCATCAAGGTCGGAGTCACCCCCTTCCCGCACAAGGACATCATGGAGGCGGCGCGCCCGCTTCTCGAAAAAGAGGGCTATGAGCTCAAGATAGTCGAATTCACCGACTACGTCACGCCGAATACGGCTCTCGCGGAAGGCGCCATCGACGCAAACTTCTTCCAGCACGTCCCTTATTTTGAGAACGCGAACAAAGAGCGCGGCCTCAAATGCGTCTGGGTGGCTAAGATACACATCGAGCCCATGGGACTCTACTCGGCTAAAATAAAGAGCGTTGACGAAATTGAGGACGGCGCTCAGATAGCGATACCTAACGATGCGACCAACTGCGCCCGCGCGCTCCGCGTCCTTGAGAAGGCCGGCCTCATCAAGGTCAAGGAAGGCGAACTCGTCACAGCAAAAGACATCACCGACAACCCGAAGAAGCTCAAGATAAGCGAAATCGACGCAGCGCAGCTTCCGCGCACACTCCAGGACGTGACTGCGGCCGTCATCAACACGAACTTCGCCGGCGAGGCGGGCCTCAACCCTGCGAAGGACGCTCTTGTAATCGAGGACAAAGATTCGCCCTACGCGAACATCATCGTAGTCCGCGAAGCCGACAAGGACAGCGCTAAGACAAAGGCCCTCGTGAAAGCGACGCAGTCGCCTGAAGTCAAGGCCTTCATAGAGAAAGAACTCGTTCCCAAGGGAATAGTGCCCGCTTTCTAAACGAACAGCGCAAGTAAATCGCATGAAAAAGCGCCCCGGCTTGGGGCGCTTTTTGCGTTTTGTCGCTGTATCCGTTACGGCCGTTTGAATTTTGATATTTAAGCAAAATAGTATTGTACCGGGGACGTTTTTAAAGAATTGGAGGAGCCGGCTTTGGATTTATCGATAGGCGGTCGGCGAGAGTATAAAGCTAATCTGTACAAATCAAGCCCAAGCCTGTCTGAGCGCCGCCTTCTCTATTTTGTCGTCTTCGCCGGCCGCGCCGGTGTTTTTGCAGAGCGCGCATCCTTCCGCGCGTGGGGGCTCCCGCGCGAATGTTACGCAAGAGCAGTTTTTCAGTTGATGTCAATGCTCTTTAGCTTGTGAAACAGCATCGTTTCCTACGAAAAAACTCTTTTGTTTTCGGGCATAAATGCTAAAATAGGAAACCGGGTTATGAGCTATTTTATATTTGTGGAGAATAACTCCGAACAATTCTGCTGAAGGAGGAGCGTTCTTATTATGAAGCTTCCGACATTCTGGGGCGGCATCCACCCGCCGCAGAACAAAGATTTGACCGCGGACGAAAAAATCGAGCAGTATCTCCCTAAGGGAGAGCTCGTTTTCCCGATGCCGCAGAACATCGGCGCGCCGAACGCGCCGGTAGTCGCGAAGGGCGACCGCGTGCTCGTCGGCACGCGGCTCGGCAACAACGACGCTTTCGTCTCCGCGCCCGTGCTTTCAAGCGTTTCCGGCACGGTCAAGGACGTGACGCTGCGCATGACGACGCCCGGTACGTTTGAGAACTGCGTCGTCGTTGAGAACGACGGCCTTTACGAGAAAGCACCCGAGTGGCAGCCTATGGCTGATTACGAAAACGCGGACCCGAAGGAATATTTGAAGCGCATCCGCGAGGCCGGCATCGTAGGCTTCGGCGGAGCTACGTTCCCGACAGCCGTCAAGCTTTCCCCGCCGCCAGACAAGAAGATAAAATGGCTTATCGTCAACGGCGTAGAGTGTGAGCCGTATCTCAACTGCGACAACCGCCTGATGCTCGAGTCGCCCGACGAAGTCGTGAAGGGGCTCAAACTTATGTTGCGTCTATTCCCCGAGGCTCAGGGAATAATAGCGATTGAGAATAACAAGCCCGCCGCCGTCAAAACGATGGAGGAGGCCGTTGCACGCCTCGGCGTGAACGGAATCACCGTCCAGCCGCTTGCAGTTAAATATCCGCAGGGTGCTGAGAAAATGCTCATCGAAGCTCTGACTGGGCAGGAGTACGTCGTCACGGCGCTGCCGGCCGACGTCGGCTGCATAATCCTCAACGTGCGCACGACGCACCAGATTTACCGTGCCATCGCGCTCGGCGAGCCCGCGGTCACGCGCATCGTCACTGTGACGGGCGACGCGGTCGCGCATCCGAAAAACATTTCCGTGCCGCTCGGCACATCCGTGCGCGAGCTTATCGACCTCTGCGGCGGTTTTAAAGAGCAGCCGGTCAAGATCCTCTCCGGTGGACCGATGATGGGCGTTGCGATGCGTTCCATCGACGTGCCTGTCGTCAAAGGCACATCCGGCATCCTCGCGCTGACCGCGAAGTCTGCTATGCTGAAGCCCATCACCGCCTGCCTGCACTGCGGCAAGTGCGTCGAGGCCTGCCCGACGGGGCTCGTCCCGACTGTGCTCGAACCGCTCGTCGCGGCGCGCCAGTATAAGCGCTTCGAGGAAGAGGGCGGCATGAACTGCATAGAATGCGGAAGCTGCACCTACGTGTGCCCGGCGCACCGCCCGCTCACGCAGGGCTGCCGCGACGGAAAGGCCTCCGTGATGGCGATGCGCAGAAAGGCGGCTGCTAAATAATGGAACGTTTGCTCGTAGTATCAAGCTCGCCGCACATCCACTCCCCGCTCGACACACAGAAAGTCATGGGATGGGTGCTCGCGGCCCTCGCCCCCGCCGGTCTCGCCGGCGTATATTTCTTCGGCCCCCGCGCCGCGATGGTGATGGCTGTATGCGTCGCCTCGTGCGTGCTCTTTGAGTATCTCTGGGAAAAAGCGGTCAAGAAGCCCAGCACGGTCAGCGACCTATCTGCCGCGGTCACGGGACTGCTCCTCGCCTACAACCTGCCGCCGACCATACCGTTCTGGATGGCGGTGCTCGGCAGCCTCTTCGCAATGATCGTCGTCAAACATCTCTTCGGCGGCCTCGGCTGCAACATCGTCAACCCCGCGCTCGCCGCGCGCGCGATGATGCTCACCAGCTGGCCGGTGCCGATGACTACATGGACGATCGACGGGGTCTCCGGCCCGACGCCGCTCGCGCTCATCAAGATGGGCGCGGCTGACAAGCTCCCGAGCATACAGGATCTTTTCATCGGGCACATCGGCGGATGCATCGGCGAAACTTCGTCGCTCGCGCTGCTGATAGGCTTCGGCATACTTCTCTGGAAAGACATAATCAAATGGCACATCCCCGTCGTCTACGTCGCGACGGTCGCGGTGCTCAGCATGGCCTTCGGCAGGCCGTCGCCAGTCTACGAGGTGCTTTCGGGCGGTTTGCTGCTCGGCGCGATTTTTATGGCGACCGACTATGTCACGACGCCGGTCACGCACCGCGGTCAGATAATCTTCGCCTTCGGCTGCGGCGTAATAGCGACGGTCATACGTACGTGGGGCGGCTATCCCGAGGGCGTGTCGTACTCGATACTGATGATGAACCTCGTCGTGCCGCTCATCGACAGGGCGACGAAGCCGCATATCTTCGGTGAGGTGAAAAAACATGCCTAAGATCGTAAAGTACGGACTGATACTTTTCGCCATAACGGCGGCGACAGGGCTGATCCTCGGCGGCGTCTACACAATGACGCTCGAACCGATACGTCTCGTGCAGGAGCAGGAGAAAAACGAAGCGCTAGCCTCGACGCTCCCGGGCGCGACCGACTTCAAGGCGGTCGAAGTCAAAGACGGCAACCCGATGATAACGGAGATATACGAGGGCGGCGCAAACGGTGAGGTCAAGGGCTACAACTTCACCGTGACGCCTAAGGGCTACGGCGGACTCATCACGCTTGTGGTCGGCATCGACAACGAAGGCCGCGTCATGGACATCAAGATACTGAGCCACAGCGAAACGCCTGGCCTCGGAGCGAAAGCCGTAGAGCCGGCCTTCGCGGGACAGTTCAAGGAAAAGCTCGCGCCGCAGCTCTCCGTGACCAAGACCCCGCCGGAGTCAGACAGCCAGATACAGGCCATCTCCGGCGCCACCATCACTTCGTCTGCGGTCGTGAACGGAGTAAACACCGCGCTTAACTACTGGCGCGCCAACTTCGCGGAAGGCGAAGCCGCCGAAGTAGAAATTCCCGCGGACGCCACCTCCGGCGCTTCAGCCGCGCCGCACTACGAGGAGGAATAACACAGATGATAAATCCTCTTAAAATAATCAAAAACGGGATATTGACCGAAAACCCGACCTTCGTCCTCGTTCTCGGAATGTGCCCCACGATAGCGGTCACGACGAGCGCCATCAACGGTCTCGGCATGGGGCTTGCCGCGACGGCGGTCCTCATGGGCTCCAACATCGCGATATCCGCGATAAGAAAATGCATCCCTGACGAGATCCGCATCCCGGCCTTCATAGTCGTAATAGCGGGCTTCGTCACCGTCGTCCAGCTGCTCATCTCGGCCTACGCGCCGGCGCTCAACAAGTCTCTCGGAATATTCATCCCGCTCATCGTCGTCAACTGCATCATCCTCGCGCGAGCGGAGGCCTACGCCTATAAGAACGGCGTCATAGCCTCAATGTTCGACGGCATCGGCATGGGACTCGGCTTCACGTGTGCGCTGATACTGATAGGCTCGATACGCGAAGCGCTCGGCAACGGCACAGTCTTCGGCGTGACGCTGCTCCCGCCCGAGATCTACGCCCCCGCGCTGCTCGTCATACTCGCCCCCGGCGGATTCATAACGCTCGGGATCCTCATGGCCTTCATACGCCACCTCAAAATGAGGAAAGAGGAAAAGGCGACTGGAGTCCGGTCCACATACGACGGCTGGCAGGAGCTCGACGCCTGCGGCGGATGCGCGCTCAAGGGTATATGCCACGGCACCACCGCCGGCAGCGTCTGCGCGAAAAACGAAAAGGAGGCCGGTAAGTAATGGAACTCGTCGCTCTATTCGTGGGCTCCGTGCTCGTAAACAACATTCTACTCGCCCGCTTCCTCGGCTGCTGCCCGTTCCTTGGAGTTTCCAGCCAGCTTGAGACGGCGAAAGGCATGGGCGTAGCCGTCGTATTCGTCACGACCTTCGCGGCGATCATGACGTGGCTCGCCTACAACTTCATCCTCGTCCCGCTCGGGCTGCAATACCTCTACACGCTCGCGTTCATCCTGATAATCGCGGCGCTCGTCCAGTTTGTCGAAACGGTGCTCAAATAGATGATGCCGGGTCTCTACAAATCCCTCGGTTTCTTCCTTCCGCTCATCACGACGAACTGCGCCGTCCTCGGCGTCGCCGTCATCAACATGAACGAGAACTACAACTTCATCTACTCCGTGGTCAACGCCTTCGGCTCGTCGGCGGGCTTCCTGCTCGCCATCGTGCTAATGGCCGGCATACGCGAGAAGATAGAGATGAACACGGAAATGCCGCGCTGTATGCGCGGGCTGCCGATAGCCCTCGTCACGGCGGGGCTCATGTCGATAGCCTTCATGGGCTTCAGCGGCCTCATCAAATAGGAGGAACGGACATGGAAGGAATACTCTACCCGACACTGGTAATGGGAGGGCTAGGCGTCGTATTCGGCGCGCTGCTCGCCTTCGCCTCTGATAAATTTCACGTCGCTGTCGACGAGCGTCAGAGCAAAATACGCGAAATCCTGCCGGGCGCCAACTGCGGCGGATGCGGCTATCCCGGCTGCGACGGCTATGCCGAGGCCTGCGTAGAAGGCAAAGCTAAACCGAACCTCTGCGCCGCCGGCGGACATGAAACCGCAGAAAAAATAGCGGAAATCTTAGGCGTCAAAGCAGAAAAGCTGGAGCCGATGGTAGCTTTTGTAAAATGCCGCGGCTCGCACGATAAAACCGTCAAGGACTGCGTCTACATGGGCTTCGACGACTGCCGCAGCGCCTCCGTAGTCCCCGGCAAAGGCCCAGCCTCCTGCACATATGGCTGCCTCGGCCTCGGTACCTGCGTCAAAGTCTGTGTATTTGGCGCAATCAGCGTAAAAAACGGCGTGGCGGAGGTCGACCGTAACAAGTGTATGGCATGCGGCACGTGTGCCGCCAACTGCCCGCGCGGCATAATCGCGCTCGTGCCGAAGAGGGCTATGCTTGAAGTTGCGTGTAGCAACCCTCTTAAAGGCCCGATTGTCAAACAGGTCTGCTCCGCCGGCTGCATCGGCTGCACTCTCTGCGTAAAAACCTGCCCCAAGCAGGCCATATCCATGAAAGGCAGTCTCGCCGTCATAGACCCGGCGCTCTGCGTCAACTGCGGGCTTTGCGCAGCGAAATGCCCCGTTAAAGCCATAACGGACATGCGCCCGCCGAGGCCGGCCCCCGCGCCTAAGCCCGAAGCCGCACAGCCTCAGGCGCAGGCGTAACGACAGATAATCCTGCAATACGGAAGAGAGAGCATTAAGCTCTCTCTTCTTCTTTTAGAGAGCAAAAGTGAAATCCACGAAAGCGCCGTTAAATTCTTCTACGTGGCTAAAACTATGCAGAATGTCCTAAAATCTGCAAAAGCGCCGCAATTTGCCGTAGACGCCATTGTGCATAAAGGTGCGCTTGAACGTCACGCCGCCGTCACCAAATCCACGTAAAAGCCAGCGCGCGTACCGCGCGTTGTAAAAACACCTGCTTGCACACGCATGTAATTTTAAGAAATTTTTGTGCGCATATCATTTGCAATGAACTAAAAAAACGCGATGGTTCATGTGCACACGCTCTCCCGTGTGCTACGGAAAAAATTGAAAAAAGTAGTTGACGAAACGCTTCAGGCGTAATATACTGCCATTTGTTGCGCCGCGGGAGGGCGGTTCCGAGGGAAACCTCGGGGCGGGCCTGAAAGGAGCGGCGAAGCACCATGACAAGGGAATACAGAGGAGCGAGACGGAAGCGGAAGCTGGAAGTGTAGCTGGGCGCGTGAGCGCCTTAGCGAGTGGAGAGCGGAAGCGGAAGTTGAGAAGGTAAGTAAGAACAGACGTGCAACTTGAGCGAGGAG